>JBCCIS010000025.1 GCA_039028155.1 Pseudomonadota bacterium | reverse complement strand
CTGCTGCCTCCCGTAGGAGTCTGGGCCGTGTCTCAGTCCCAGTGTGGCTGATCGTCCTCTCAGACCAGCTACAGATCGTAGGCTTGGTAGGCCATTACCCCACCAACAACCTAATCTGACGCGGGACCATCCAGGAGCGGCCGAAGCCTTTCCCCCGAAGGGCGTATGCGGTATTAGCCACCGTTTCCAGTGGTTGTTCCCCACACCTGGGCAGGTTCCCACGCGTTACTCACCCGTCCGCCACTAAGGTAACCTAGCAAGCTAGGGCCTTCGTTCGACTTGCATGTGTTAGGCACGCCGCCAGCGTTCGTTCTGAGCCAGGATCAAACTCTCAAGTTTGATGTGCTCGCTCAACGATCGTTCGGTTTCACGCTCAAAGAAAAAGGATCGGGAGATCCTTTGTCTTATCTTAGATGCGTGTCCGTACGTCGTCATACGGGCAGTGCTTGCGCACCGCCGTCCACGCATCTCTTCCATATCTTCACAAGTCAAAGAGCAACCGCCCGAAAGCGGCCTCAAGCGGCCAAATGGCTGCGAGGGAGGCGCTGTATACGCTTGGGGTCTGACCTTGTCAAACCGCCTTCGCAAAAAAAATGACGAGACCCGATTTGGGCACCCGCCGGCACAGCGCCAGATTTTACAAATGGTTGCGGTAGCAGGAAGATTCAAGACCCCGCTCGCCTCTTATGTTGACATTCGTAACCTCGTGACTCATGGTGCCCGCGGCTTGGGTGGGGACTTCTGAGCCCGCTGTCCGATGGTCGAGTCCCGGGCGGTGTCGGCAGGTATTACTTAGAGTCAGTTTCGGAGTGTCGGGCATGATCAGGCGCCTTGTCGCCTCGCTAGGTCTATGCAGCACCATCGCATTGACCGCCGGTTTGACTTTAACTATCGGAAATAACGTCGTTTTTGCCGACGAGACCGAGGAAGTGTCGGATCGTATGGTCCAGGCGCTGGGCGGCGCCTCGGGCATGACCGCGCTGCGCCGTGAGGTCGGACGCGGCGATACCCTGCTTGAGATGCTGGTCGACGCCGGAAGCTCGGTTTCCGAGGCCGACAGCGTCATCGACGCCATGTCGAACTACTTTAGTCCACAGCGGCTCCAGATCGGCCAGGTCGTAACCGCGGTTTTCGACACCCAAGCCGATGAAAGCGGCCTTCGCCTGGCCGCGGTCAGCCTCAGCACCACCGACGGCTTCGTGGTCGCCAACCGGACCGGCGATGGCGGTTATGTCGCCTCGCTCTCCAACGTACCGCTGGAAGAGGCGCTGGTGGTGCCCTTGCCGGAAGATATGCCGGCCGCCCAGATTCCCACCGTCAGCCGCCTTGAGGTGCGCCGCGGCGACACGCTGATCCGCCTGGTCATGCGCGGCGGCGCCACGCGAGCCGACGGCCAGGCCGCGATCGGCGCCCTGACCGAGCTGTTCGACCCCACGGGCCTGCAAGTCGGCCAGACGCTGGAAATGGTGATGACACCGGACGTCGTCGCCGGCCACCCGGTGATCGCCACGCTCAGCCTGTCGCTCGAGGATGGCGGCTTTGTCGTCGTCGAGCGCAACGCCAACGGCAGCTTCGCCGCGCGCCAATCCGACACGGCCGCGCCCACCGGCGAGACCGCCGTCCAGGCCGAAAGCACAATCGGTCCTTTCCTGGAGACGCTGGCGACCAGCGGCGCCAAGATCGAGCAGTACCGCATCGCGTCCGGCGACACGCTGATGGACCTGATGATCAAGGCCGGTGCAACCGTGATCGACGCCGACCGCGCGTCGCGCGCGTTGGCGACACAGTACAACACGCGCCACCTGCAGATCGGCCAATCGCTCTATGTCGTCATGACGCCGGGTCCTCGCGGCTCCGGCCTGCATGTCCTGGGCATGGCCATCCTTGACGCCGGCGATGATGGTTTGGTGATCACCCAGCGTGCCGACGACGGTTTGGACTTCGTCGGCTTTCCCGGCGGCGACAATCTGGACGTCGCCATGCTGGCGACGCTGCTTGGCGAACCGGCGCTTGATGACGGTGAAGACGCGACAACGTTCGACAGCGGCAGCTTGACAGTCGAGACGCTGAGCCTTGAGCGCGGCGACACGATCATGGCGGTACTGCTGCGCGCGGGCGCCGAACGGGTCGAAGCCGACCGCGCGATCCGTGCCATTCGCGAGCACATCGACCCCCAGCGTCTGCAGATAGGTCAGGAGATCCGCGTCGCGTTTGACGGAGCGGAAAGCGAGACTGGCGAGTTGCTTGCCGTCAGCATCGAACTGGATGACAACGATTTCGTGCAGGCCGACCGGAGCGGTTCAACATTTGTCGGCCGCCGCACGACAGCGGCGCTGAACCCCGGCCTGGCGCTGACGCTTCAGTCCCAGCCTGGCCCCAACCCGACACCCATTCCCGAAGGCGACGATCAAGCGGGCGACGATACGGTTGTCGCCTCTGTCGATCCGGAGCAGTTGTCGGCCGTCTTCACGCCGCACGTGCCGCCGATCACCGACGTGGAATCCCAGCAGGTCCTGTCGGCTGCGGCGACCCAGTACTGGTTCGAGCTGCAGGACGGTGACACACTGGCCGGCCTGTTGCGGATCATGACCCGCAACGGCAAGGAGATCGATGCTGTCGTCGATGCGGTCGGTAACAACTTCGACCTCAGCGACCTCGGCGAAGGCCAGCAGATGATCGCCATCACCGATGAAGACGGTGCGGGCTCCCACATTATCGCTATCAGCCTGGACGCCGGCGCTGACGAGACCATCGTTGTCGTGCGTCAGCGCGATGGCGGCTATCAGCTACGCCGCGCGTCGAGCCATGTCGACCTGGCCGATTTCCAGATCGCCGCGATCGACGAAAGCCAGGACGTCGACGACAGCGCCGCAACGCCCGCTGATGTCGCCGCGGCATGGCCGGACGCACCATCAGATCTTAGCGTTGAAACCGCGGCGTTCGGCTCCGGCGACACCTTGATGGATGTTCTGCTTGGCCTGGGCGTCGAGCAGATCGAGGCGCACAACGCGGTCGAGGCATTGCGCGACGTCTATAACCCCCGCCACATCCGCGCCGGCCAGGACATGGACGTCATGCTTCAGGACGGCGCGCTTTACGGCATGATGTTGCGCACCGCGCCGGGCGAACGTGTCGATGTCGCCATGGGCGATGACGGATTCACCGCGCGTGTCGTCGAGATGCCGCTGACCGCGACACAGGTCGCGGCCGAAGGCGTGATCAATTCCTCACTCTACCAGGCCGCCGTCGATGCCGGTGTCCCACCCACCATCCTGGCCGACATGATCCGCGCCTACAGCTTCGACGTCGACTTCCAGCGCGAAATCAAAGCCGGCGACAGCTTCGCCATTCTCTATGAGGAGTATGTCGACGAGGACGGCAATGTCGTGCGCTACGGCGCGCCGACCTATGCCGCGCTGCGCGTTTCCGGCGCGACCCTGCAGATCTACCGCTACACGCCCGAAAGCGGCTTTGCAGACTACTTCAACGATCTCGGTGAGAGCGTCAGGAAGGCGTTGCTCAGAACCCCGGTCGATGGCGCGCGCATCACGTCAGGCTTCGGCATGCGCGACCATCCGCTGCTCGGCTATTCACGCATGCACAAGGGCGTCGACTTTGGCGCGGCGGCCGGTACGCCAATCCTGGCCGCCGGTGACGGCACGATCGAGTTCATCGGACGCAACAGCGGCTATGGCAACTATGTCCGCATCCGCCACAACGACACCTACAAGACCGCCTATGCCCACATGCAGGGTTTCGCCAGCGGTCTTGGCCAGGGCAGCCGCGTGCGCCAGGGCCAGGTGATCGGTTATGTCGGCAGCACCGGCATGTCGACGGGACCCCACCTGCACTATGAAGTCCTTGTCCACGACGAACAGATCAACCCGCTCGACGTCAAACTGCCCAGTGGCGAAAAACTCAGCGGAACGGAGCTGGCGACGTTCCTGGAAGTTCGCGACGCGCTCGACGCCCAGTATGCCGAGTTGCTGACCGAAGAGTATGTCGCCGGCACGCCCTGATCTCCTGCGCGACGGCCCGGCCGGCGCCCCCCTCACCGTTGTTCTGGCCCATGGCGCGGGCGCGCCCATGGACAGTCCCTTCATGGGCGATGTCGCTGCGCGCCTGGCCGATGCCGGCTTCGCCGTGGTGCGGTTCGAGTTCCCCTATATGGCCAAACGCCGCAACGAGGGCAGCCGCCGCCCGCCCGATCGCGCGCCGATCCTGCTTGACTGCTGGCGCGATATCATCACGGACCTCGCACCCGCGGATCGGTTGGTGATAGGCGGTAAATCGATGGGCGGGCGCATGGCGAGCCTGGTCGCTGATGAGATGAACGTCGCCGGCCTCCTCGTTTTCGGCTTTCCGTTTCACGCGCCGGGCAAACCGCCGGGCGAGCGCATCGCCCATCTGGCGACGCTCAAGACGCCGACGCTGATCGTGCAGGGCACCCGCGACACCATGGGTACCCGCGATGAGGTCACGGATTACGCGTTATCGAAAGCGATCGAACTCTTGTGGATCGAGGACGGCGACCACTCGTTGAAGCCGCGCAAGAAGAGCGGCTTCACCTACGACGAAGCAATGGAGACGGCTGTCGACGGTGCCGTCTCTTTCCTCAAGCGACACAGCGCTTGAACAGTCACGACATCTCGCGCGGATCGTCGACGAAAGTGTGGTGTTCATCGTTGCGCGGCGTCGCGGTCAGAACCGTCACACCATCCTTCGAACGGAAGCGGTGCCAGCACGCCTGCGGCACGACGACCAGCATGCCCGGCGACAGCGCCAGGGTCTGTTTGTCGTCGTCGATGATGATGTCGAACTCGGTCGAGCCGGCGATGACCTGAACCAGCTCGTCACCCTTCATGTGACGCTCCCAACCAGCATTGCCATCGAAGCTGCCCAGGAACACACCGCAATCGCGAAAGTCGCCGGTCCCCAGCGTCGAGAAGGCCGCCATCACGTCCTCCTCGCTCGTGTTCGGGCCCCGATTTTTGATCGGTGTTAGAGCGGCGACCGCCTCGTCGATCTTGATGGCATTGAGCATCACGTGCGTCCTTCGGTGTGGTGTTGTCATATCTTGTTGTGGTACTATAGTATCACGACATGTAAGATGCAACCCTCTCAGAAAGGACCTCAATGCCGCCCGATCCCCTGATCATCGCCACGCGCGATGGCGCGCCGAGCCATCAGCCGCCCGTCGATCTGGGCGCGCGCCTGCGCGAGCTGCGCACCGAGCGGGGCTGGAGTCTGGACGCGGCAAGCGACAGAACCGGACTGTCACGCTCGTCGCTCTACAAGATCGAGAAAGGCAAGATGTCGCCGACCTTCGACGCCCTGAAGAAACTCTCAGACGGATTCGATCTCGACGTCGCGCGCCTGGTGGTGACGCAGATCGACACCCGCGCCGCCAGCCGGCGCTGCATCACGCGCCACGGCGACGGCACGCTCTATGAGACGGAGACCTATACCTACGTGCCGCTTGCCGAAGACCTGGCGCACAAGGCGATGCTGCCATTCAGACTGTCGATCAAGGCGCGCGCGCTCGACGACTTCGACGATTGGGACCGCCACGACACCGAGGACTTCGTGCACGTGCTCTCCGGCACGATGATCCTCTTTACCGAATACTACGAACCCCTGACGCTCGAACCCGGTGACAACGTCTACTACGACGGCCGCATGGGGCACGCGTGCATCTCGACCAGCCCGGACGACGCCGTTGTTCTGTGGGTCAGCTCTACTGGGCGATGACGGCGCCGCACCTCAGGCGCTAGACTGTCGCGATGAGCTGGTACGCCAACCTTGATGACGCCGTCGCGCTGATCAAACCGGACATGGCGGTCGCGATACCGCCGGAGTATTGCGGCGTGGCGATCGCCGCGACCCACACGCTGATCCGTCAGGAAACCGGTGGCCTGCATCTGATCGCGGTGCCGCAGTCCGGCCTACAAGCCGACCTTCTGATCGGCGCCGGCCTGGTCGCGACCATGGAGGCGGCCGCCGTTACCCTGGGCGAGGCAGGGCCTGCGCCGTGTTTCTCGCGTGCGGTGACGTCCGGCGCCATCCGCATGGTCGACGCCACCTGTCCAGCCATTCATGCCGGTCTGCAGGCATCAGAAAAGGGCATCCCCTTTATGCCGCTCAGGGGCATCCTGGAGACCGATGTGCTCGCCAACCGGCAGGACTGGCAGGTCGCCGACAACCCGTTCGGCGATAGCGATCCGCTTGTCCTGATCCCGGCCATCCGCCCGGACGTCGCGCTGTTCCACTGCGAGATGGCGGACGCCGCCGGCAATGTCTGGATCGGCCGGCGGCGCGAACTCGCCGTCATGGCCCATGCGGCGGCGACCACCATCGTGACGGTCGAAGAGATTCATGACGGCGACCTATTCGACGACGACACGATCGCCGCCGGCGCGTTGTCGTCCTTGTTCGTCGATGCCGTGGTGCATGTTAGCGACGGTGCCCGACCCCTCGCCATGCCTGGCTACTACGACCGCGACGCCGCGGCCATCAGCGCGTACGCGTCCGCCGCCCGTTCGCCGGAAGGCTTTGCCGCCTACCTCGGCGAGCACGTGCTGAAGGGCAACGTCCCGGCGTGAGCGATCCGTCGTTCTCCTCAACCGAATTGCTGATTGCGACATTGGCACGCCGGCTTCATGCGTCGCGCCGCGTCGCGGTCGGCGCGGGCTCGCCCATTCCCGGCTCGGCCGCGTTCCTGGCCCGCGAACTCGGGCTCGGCGTCGAGCACATCACCGTGCTCGGCAGCCGGCGCAGCAACGACTTCTCCGATGGCGGGCGCGAACTCTTCGACCGGGCCGCACAAGGGCGCATCGACGCGTTCTTTCTGGGCGGCGCACAGATCGACGGCAGCGCCAACATCAACCTTGTCGGCATCGGCGATTACCCCGCGAGCAAGGTTCGCTTCCCCGGCTCCTTCGGTTCGTCCTATCTCTACTTTCTGATCCCCAAGATTATCCTGTTCCGCGAGGAACACAGCCCGCGCACCCTGGTGGAGGAGGTCGACTTCGTCAGCGCGCCGGGCACCACGCCGGCCGGCACCTACCGCCCCGGCGGCCCGACTGCTCTGGTTACCGGCCGCTGTGTCTTCGCCTTCGACCGCGATGCCGGCCGCTTCACTTTAGAAAGCACCCATCCCGGCCATGACGCTCAGGAGATCAGCCGCGAGACCGGTTTCGCCTACGACGAACCGGCCGCGATCGCGACCACCGAACCGCCCTCGCCCGCCATGCTTGCTGCCATACGCGGCCCCGTACGCCAGCAGATCGCCGAGACCTATCCGTCCTTTGCAGAGGCGCTCGCAACCGCTTAGTCTTTCCCCGTTGGGGGGCACATCATGTCAGCGCTTAACGATCGCCTGGATACCGGCGAGATTGTTCTTATCGACGGCGGCATGGGTACCGAGTTGGAGCGCCGTGGCGTTGTGATGGACGATCAGGCATGGGCCGGTGCCGCCATGCGTGACCATCCCGACGCCATCAAAGAGATCCACCGCGACTTCATCGACGCCGGCGCCGATATCATCATCGCCAACACCTATGCCGCCGCGCCGCACGTTCTTGAACATGCAGGCCTGGCGGGCGAGGCCGGCGCGCTTAATCTCTTGGCCTGCCGGCTGGCGTGTGAAGCCGCCGACGAGGCGGGCGTCGTGCGCGATCTCTATGTCGCCGGGTCCATGTCCAGCTTCCGCGCCGGTCTTGAGGTCGACAAGCTGCCATCGGAGAAAGAAGCGCGTGCCAGCTATCACGAACAAGCCATGCGGCTTGCCGAAGGCGGCGTCGATCTTCTGATCGCCGAGATGATGCTGGATCCGGTCATCACCGAATACTGCGTCAGCGCAGCCGCAGAGACGGGGTTGCCGTTATGGATCGGGTTCAGCGCGCGGCTCGGCGACGACGGCCGCGTGCTCGGGTTCCACAAATACGCCGACGATCCGCTTGAGGAGACCATCAAGGTGGCGCTGGCGCACAACCCGGAAGCCTGCGGCATCATGCACAGCGATGTCGCCGACACCATGCCCGCCCTCGAGTGTCTGAAACAACACTGGCAGGGCACGCTCTTCGCCTATCCGCACTCCGGCGAATTCATCATGCCGAACTGGCAGTTCGATACGGTGATTTCCACCGAAGACTATGTCGCGGAGGCCAAGCGCTACATCGACATGGGCGTGCACGCCATCGGCGGGTGCTGCGGCATGGGCCCCGACCACATCCGCGCGCTGAAAAACGGCCTGCCAGGATTTGTCGTCTAACAGACGCCGTAGCTGTCCTAGCCGAACAAGTCGTCCATCGCCTTGATCCTCGCCTCGCGCCGGTGCCTGAAGTAGGCGACCAGAGGGAGCGGTAGGAAGAGCAGATAATAGAGCGCAACGACGAACGGCAGACCGTGCGGGTTCCACAGGTCGATGGCGACGCCGGAGATCGCCGGGCCCATGAATGAGCCGATACCGAACATAAAGCCGAAGATGGCGGTCGCCGACGGCAGGTCGGCGCCACGGAAACGTTCGCCGAGCAGCATGACGGCAAGTCCGTAGTGGCCTGCGCGCAGTCCGCCGAAGATCATGAGGTAAATCGGCGCCAGGATGGCGCCCATCTCGATGACATAAGGCAGCGCCACGGTCGCGACTGCGCCAAGGCCAACGAACCAGGCCAGCAGCAGTGTGCGGTTCATGCGATCGGCCAGGTAGCCGATCAAGAGCGGCATGATAACGCCGCCCCAACCCATCCAACCGACCATCCGCGCCGCCGGCCCCTCCTCCATCGCCAGACGAAGGCCATAGACCGCCAACAGTGTCATCAAGGAACTCGCGATCATCGCGAAGAACAGGTTGGAGAACATCGGTACCGGCGCCAGGCGAATGTATTGCGGCAGCCGCACAGACGGACGCCCGGCGACATCGATACGGTCGCCCAAGCTGGCGAACAGCGGCAGGATGATGATTGCGATGATGCCGCATCCCGCGAGGAACGGCGTCAAACCAACTGAGCCGACCTCAGCCTGTAGAAAGGGTCCTAGCGCGAAGCCGGCCGCGATCGCGCTGATGAAGAAGCTGACCGTTCGACCTCGGCTTCTGTCGTCGCTGGCATGGTTTACCCAGGTTTCGCCAGTCGTCCACATGACCGATTGCGCCATGCCCATCATGAAGCGCAGCGGAAACCACGCCCAGACGTTGACGAAGACTGCCATCAAGAGGATCGAAGCCAACGCCGCCAATGCACCAATCATCATCATGCGTGCCGGACCCAGGCGGCGCATCGCCCAGGGCAGAATCGGGATGATGGCCAGGATGCCCAGCATCTGTACAGATCCGTTGATGCCGATCAACGTGCCGCTGACGCCCTGGTCCTCCAGCACGATCGACAGCAGCGGGCCGGTGTAGCCATAGAACATCGCCATGCCGGTCATGCTGGCGATCACCACGATCAGACTGCGCCGACGTGCGCCGGCGCTTAGCGCGGGCCCGGTTGCTTCCGATGGCGCATCGGCGTCTGGCGCGGTCAAGGCGGGCTACCTCTACTGGTTTCGGGGGTCGGTAACGATAGGAGAAACGTCGTCATCGCGGCGCTGAAGGCCGAACCGGAATCGCTTAGCACGTTCCAGTCACCACGTGTTGTGAAATTGCGCTGGCAACCCCCTCACCCTGCCCTCTCCCCGAGGGGAGAGGGGATGTGTCGAGCGTTGAACCCCGCGCCCGCTTGCGGGAGAGGGAGGGGCCCGACGCGAAGCGTTGGGAGGGTGAGGGTCGGCTCAGTCGGCGGCCGCCGCGCGCGTGCCGAAGCGTTTGCGGTAGTCGACCGGCGCGATGCCGGTTTGGCGCACGAAGGCGCGGCGCATGCGCTCGTCGTCCTGAAAGCCGCTTTGCCGGGCAACCTCGGCGATCGCCGTCGTCTCGCCGATCAAGAGGCGCTTGGCCGTCTCGACACGCATCGCCTCGACCGCCTTGGCCGGCGTCACGCCGAAGCGCTGGCGGTAGACGCGGGCGAAGTTGCGCGGGCTCATGCCGGCCTTGTCGGCCAGGTTCTCGACCCGAAGATCGCCCGTGATGTTGTCGCGCATCCAGACGTGCAATCCGTTGAGCGAATCCGACGGGTCGGCGGTCTGGGCATTGAGCGTCTCGGAGAACTGCGACTGGCCGCCGGGCCGCTTCAGATAGACCACCAGCCGTCGCGCGACCTCCAGCGCGAGGTCGTGACCGAAATCCTCCTCGACCATGGCGAGCGCCATGTCGATGCCGGAGGTGACGCCAGCGGAGGTCCAGACATCGCCATCGCGCACAAAGATCGCATCTTCTTCGATGTCGAGGTCCGGGTGCTCCTGTCTCAGGCGCTCGCACCAGTGCCAGTGGGTGACGACGCGGCGCCCCTTCAGCATACCGGCGGCGGCCGGCAGGAACGTTCCCATGCAGGTCGTTGCAAAGCGTCGCGCGCGTGGCCCTTCGCGCGAAATCCAGTCGATGATCGCGGGGTCCTTGGCCGCGTCAAAGACACCGAAGCCGCCGGCGATCAACAGCGTGTCGATCGGCTCGGCGCTCGCCTCCTCAAGCGGGACAGACCCCAGGGCGACGCCGCCATCAGCCTGGATCAGCCCGCCGTCCTTCGACGCGATAACGATGCGGTAGCCGGTGGGTGCGCCGTCATAGGGCCTCGCCGCCGTGCTGAACACTTCGGCCGGGCCGGTCGCATCCAGCAGGGTCACCTCGGGATAGACGACAATGACGACGCGCCGGGTCTTGCCAACTGCTTTGGCAGGAAATGAGGACATAATGTCATTTATGCCACATCCGGTACCGTTGTACCAGTCTTGCCCGGCCCGTCTTGTCATGGTGGCAAGATTTTTCTCCTTCGGTGCGCGCGACCTGGCGCAGGATACGGATCGTCATGACAACGCCCCCCGCCCCATCCCGCTTCCTGCCCTGGCTGGTCGTCGGTTTCGGTTTCCTGGTGTTGGCCGTCGGCTATTCCGGGCGCGCGACGCTCGGCCTGGTCATGCCATCGCTGGAAGAGGATATGGGCTGGACGCGGACGTTCCTTTCCAGCATCGCCGCGGCGTCGCTCGTGGTGATGGCGATCCTGGCGCCGCTTGCCGGCCGCCTGGTCGACAAGAGGGGTCCGCGCATGGTGCTGGTCGTCGGCATGGTCGCCATCGGCATCGGCTGCATCGCCGTCGGTATCAGCGAAGGGCCGATCCTCTTTGTCATCGCCTTTGCCGGTGTCTTCGCCATCGGCCAGGGCATCGCGGCGATGCATGTCGTCTCGACCTCGATCGCGCAGACCATCAAACACCATGTCGGGCTTGCCACCGGCATCGCGACATCCGGCGCCACCGCCGGTCAGATCCTTTTCGTGCCGCTGGTCGCCGCGGTCCTGGTGATCGCCGACTGGCGCGCGTGTTTCATCGCCATCGGCATCATCTGTCTGATCCTGGTGCCGTTCCTGTGGCGCTACATGCCGGCCGGTCTCAACGACGGCGACACCGACAGCCAGACGAGCGGTGCCTCAATCGGCAGCGATCTCGGCTACATCATGCGGCGGCCGGCGTTTCACATCCTGTTCTGGAGCTTCTTCATCTGCGGCTACACGACGACCGGCGTGATCGAGACACACTTCCTGCCGTTCGCCTCGTTCTGCGGTTTTGGACCGGTGCCCAGCGCAACGGCTTTCGGCATCCTGTCGGCCGTCAACCTTGTCGGCATGGTGCTGGCGGGCTGGCTGACCGATCGCATGAACCGGCCGCTGCTGCTCGGCATGATCTACATCATCCGCGGTTTTTCGTTCCTGCTATTGCTGGATGTCGGCGCCGACTACACGACGCTCGTCCTGTTCGCCGTCCTGTTCGGCACCGTCGACTACTCGACCGTCCCGGTGACGGCCAGCCTGGTCGAAAGCCATATCGGCCTGCATGTCATGGGCCTTTCGATGGGGCTGATCTCCGGCGGCCACGCGATCGGCGCGGCGCTTGGCGCCTTCATGGGCGGCTACCTGTTCGACCTCTATGCACAATACGAATGGGTCTGGCTGAGCTCTCTGGCGCTTGCCGTCCTGGCGGGTCTCATGGTCTTCATCATCCGCGACCGTCCGCCGGAACTGGCGCCCCAGCCGGCTACCTGAGCCCCTCGATCACCGTATCGAGGAGCCTGTCGGCGTCGCGTGGTCCGAGCGTGCCGTGGCCCATCAGCAGGCGGTAGAAGAGCGCGCCGTAGATCAGATCGAGGGCCACCTCCAGGTCGACATCGTCGCGCAGGTCGCCCTCGGCGACCGCCGCCTGCAGATAGGCGCGGCCCTCGTCACGGCGGGCCTGGATGAAGTGATTGCGGAATGCCTTGGCGACCTCGGTGTCGGAATCCGCCGACGCCAGGATCGAGGTCACGCCGCGCCCGAGCGCGGACCCGAACAGCTTCGCGACCCCGCGCAGTTGCTGCTTCAACGCACGCAGCGGTTCCTGGGCGCGTGGTTTAGCCGATGACGGTTCGGCAGCCTCCATCAGTGCGGTCATGGCGACCTCGTAACGGTTCGCCCAGTAACGATAGATTGTCGGCTTGCCGACACCGGCGCGCTGCGCGATGCCTTCCATGGTGACGGCGGTCAGGCCGCCCTCCTCCATCAGCGTGCGGGTCGCCGACAGGATGGCGCGCCGCGCCTTTTCGCTGCGCGGCCTGCCGCGTTCACGGATGGCACCAGCTTGCGTCGACACCATGTTGACATACCCGCTTAATTACATAACGATACGTAACGTAATTAATTATAACCGGTTCGCGGGAGTAACGCCATGTCATCATCACCGGCACTGTCGCCTTACCTGGCGGTCAAGGACGCCGCCGCCGCGATGGACTTTTATCAGCGCGCGCTGGGCGCGACCGAACGGTTCCGTCTGACCGGCGCGTCCGGTGCGGTCAGCCATGCGGAGATGGCTGTGAACGGCGCGGTCTTCATGCTGGCCGACGAGCACCCTGATTTCGGCGCGCTGTCGCCCCACACCATCGGCGGCTCGCCGATCAAGCTACATCTGACGGTTGACGATGTGGACGCCGCCGCCACACGCGCGGAAGAGGCCGGCGCCACAGTCCTTCGCGCGCCCAAGGACGAGTTCTATGGCGAGCGGGTCGCGCAGATTGCTGATCCCTATGGCTACACCTGGTTCTTGGCACGCCAGATCGAGGATGTGTCGCCCGACGAGATGCAGCGGCGCTGGAGCGAGGCGATGAACGGCGCCTAACAAGGGGCGCTCGTTCTTGGGTTGAACGGTCGACCACACAAATGCAAATCTAAGTCTCGTCTGTCGAGCGCCAGTCCTGTCTTCTTAGGAGTGGAACCATATCAATGCGGATTATCGCAGTCGTCGTCGCCCTGTTGACGCTGACGCTCCCGGCGTTCGCGGACACCCTGATCGTGTGCAACAAGTACGAAGGCACCGTCAGCTTCATCGACCTAGAAACGGGAAAGGAAGTCGCGCGTCCCCAGACGGGACCGTCGCCTCACGAGGTCGCGCTGTCGCCGGATGGCGCGCGGGCGGTTGTCGTCTCCTATCTGGAAGACGGCTATATCGGCCGCGAGCTCAATGTCTTCGATGTCGCGACCGCCGAACTGGTCCAGACGATACCGCTGGTTGACCACCTGGCGCCCCACGGCATCAAATGGATCGGGGACACGGCAAGCGTGCTGGTCACCACCGAAGAGACCCGCGATGTCATCAAGGTGAATGTCGATGAAGGCGTGGTGACAGGCTCGGTGGCGACCGACCAGATTGGCTCGCACCTGCTGGCGCTGTCACCGGACTCCACCACCGCCTACGTCACCAGCCGCGGCTCCGACACCTTCAGCGTCATCGACGTCGCGCCGATGACCCTGGTCGCCACGGTCGACGCCGGCGTCGGACCGGAGGGCGTCGACGTCAGCCCGGATGGAGCCGAACTGTGGGTCGGCAACAATCAGTCGGAGAACATCATGGTCTTCGACACCGGCACGCTGGACCAGACGGCCGTCATTGATGTCGGGTTCTTGCCGATCCGCGTGCTGTTCCACCCCGACGGCATGGTGGTCGCGGTCGCCGACCTGCGCGGCGATCGTGTCGTGCTGCTCGATCCGGAAAGCCACAACGAGATCGCGGCGGTGGACCTGGCCCCGGTCAAGGCTTCCGCGCCGGCCTCGCTCCTGTTCTCACCCGACGGCGCCTTTCTCTACGCCGGCGCGCAGGACGGTGCCATGGTTGCCGAGATCGACACGGCCACATGGCAGGTCACCCGCACCTTCGAGGCCGGCGCAGGCTCCGACGGGTTGGCGATCAGCCCGGTCAATGTTGCCACGCCGTGACGCGGTCTTGAGGCGGCGAACGCCACCCTGATGGCCGAACAAGACGACATCTATGATCCGGCGTTCGTAAAGGGCGTGTTCGACCGTTGCTCGGAACGATACATCGCCTTCAGCTACGTCTGTTCCATGGGATTCACGGAGCGCTGGCGAAAGCAATGTGTCGGCTCGATGCCGATACCGGCCCTCGAGGCGCCGCAGGGTTACGACCTCATGGCCGGAACCGGAGAGGTGTGGCCTCACCTTCTAAAGCGGTTCCCCAAGATAGGCGCGATTACAGCCGTCGACATCTCCTCAGGCATGCACGTGCGCGCCATGGACCGCCTTCATCATCACCGTGCGCACAAGATTAGGTTTATCGAAGACGACGTGCTCGCAAGCGCGTTGCCAAAGGAAAGCGCGGAGTTCGTGATTTCGACCTTCGGCCTAAAGACCTTCGACCGGGAACAGCACGCTCGGCTCGCCCGCCTGATTTCCCACGTCCTGAAACCCGGAGGCGTCTTTTCCATGATCGAGGCCTCTGATCCCAAAGGTTGGGTTCTTCGTCCACTCTACCTGTTTCACCTGCGCGTCGTTCTTCCCATTGTCGAGCGCCTCCTTTTGCGTGGCGCTCAGGACTTCGCGATGATCGGCCGATACAGCATGAATTTCGGCGACGCTTCGGACTTCGCGCGGATGCTTCGGGACCATGGAATGGATGTCTCGTTCAAGCGCTACTTCTTCGGGTGTGCGACCGGCGTGGTCGGACGAAAGCCGGTCGATCACGCGTAGACTAACCCACCGCGATCAGCTCCAGCGGCGTCTTCGACAGGATCTTCGTCCCGTCCTTGCCGTAGATCAACGTGTCGATCAGGGCGGTGTTGAACAGGCTCTCGTAGTTGGTGACCATGTTCTCCTCGAACACACGGTCGAGATACTTGTCGTCGCCCAGGTGGAAATAGAAGTCGCCGACCCAGTCCGGCGGCAGCGACCAGCCGAGCTCGTAGCCCAGCCCCCAACCTTCGGTCTCCGACCAGATGCCGACCTCCTGGTAGTACGCGCGTAACAGGCGAATGACCTCCGCCACCGTCATGCCGGCCTTGACCTCGGTCTTGATCACGTCGAACACGCCGGCAGATTTCTTGTACTGCTCGACCAGGCTTTGCGGCGGGTTGTCGCCGACGAAGTAACCACGCAGCGCGTTGGCGTGGTAGCGGTTGTAGACGCCGCACAAATCGGCGGTCAGCATTTCGCCGGCCTCGATCACCTTGCGCGAGGCCATCGCGTGGCCGTTAGACATCGGCACCTCGCCCGCCATCGGCGAGGTATTGAAAATCGGGATCAGCGCCGAGAACTCGCCGCCCGCCTCCATCATCGCGCCCATCACCTTGCCGAACAGGGCAAGTTCGGTGATGCCCGGTTTCAGATGCTCCATGATGGCCTGGTGGCCGATGTCGCAGATCGCCATCGCTTTCTCGACATAGGCGAGCTCCTCGGGCGACTTCACCCGGCGGGCGCGACGCACCATCTCGCTCATGTCGGCGACCCGGCAGCCATGTGTCAAAAACGCACCTTCGAACATCGTGCTGATGGCGCGGTTCGGCAGATAGCTCCAGAACTCCATGCCGACGGTGCCTTCGAGCCAACCCTCCTTCTTCAATTCATCCATGGTGAAGCGGATATTGGGTTCGGCCTCGCGGTCGGGCGTAAAACGGTTGTCCTTGGAGACGGAGGTGCGCGCCAGCACCGGTTCCTCTGTCGGGTTGTCGAAGTGCATGTAGCGGCCCGACGCCACATGAACGGCGGTGCCGTAACACTGCGGGTACCGCATCGGCGCCTGGCCCTTGTACCAGGACGCGGTGAAGCCATGGATCCAGGCGACGCCTTCCGGCGACGTTACCCAGAGCAGATCCAGGTCCTCCTCTTTCGCCATGGCGATCAGCTTGTCGAGGCGCGCCTGAAACTCCTCTTCGGTGAACGGCAGCTGGACCGCCTCCATCTTCGAGGCGTCGAAATGGCCCGGCTGCAAGCCGACATTCGTCATGGCGCTCTCCTTTGATTGGCGTGTTTGGTTATCGCGACGCTGGCCCGGCCTCGACAACCGGACATATGGCGCATGCCGGGTAATCGCCGACGCCGAGACCGTGTTCGGCAAGCTCCGGCAGCCAGTCGGGATCGGCGCCACCCGGCGGGTCAGTGATGCGCGCATCCTCGCCCAGCCATTGGATCGAGATCGAGCGGCGGCCAAGATCCGGCGGTAGATCGCCCGACCCGCCGTGCACGGTCATGCCGTGAAACACCAGGATGTCGCCAGGTTCCATCGGCCAGGCCGCGATATCGTACTGGTCACGGTCGGCGCCGGAGAAATCCGGTATGGGGATGCCGTCCAGGCCGTCGATCTCCATGGTGCCGCCCAGTTGGTTCTGCCCGAAGTGAGGGCGCTTCATGGGTTGCTCCCACAGGTGCGAGCCCTTGACGATCTCCAGCGCCGTGCCGTCGGGCACCGGATCGAGCGACGTCCAGATGCTCAATGCATGCCGGCCCTTGGCGCTCCATGATGTCTGGTCCTGGTGCCACGGCGTGCGCGCCTTGGTTCCGGGCGAGCGCAGGAAGACGGTGACATAGAAGGCAAGCGCGCGCTCCAACCCCATCATCTGCGCGGCGACATGGCCGATCGGCGAATGGGTGATGTAGTCCTCGTAGTATAGATTGCCGGTCACGATCGACGCATCGTGGAAGAACCTCTCCCCGGTCGCATCGTCTCGTGCGTAATCAACCGTTCGTTTGGTCGGGTGCTTGCGGTTCAGGTCCATGCCGGCGGCAATGACGTCGCGCCAGGACGTATCGACAACGCCCTTCACCACCACGGCGCCATCGCGCTGGAACGCGCGGACCAATTCGTCGGGCACATCGAAGCGTTGGCATGCGATCATCACGTCCTCCCGAACGAGAGAGCGAAAAGTAGATCACCGCTTGAACCGGGCGACAAGACAGAAGCCGCTCGACAGAACGGGGCGGCCTTGCAACGGTGCGGGCATGGCAGATCTGGGACCAGACGACCTCCGGCGGATGCAAGGCCTGGCGCAGGAGGTCACCGCGATCAGGCCGGAACTCCTGAACGGCGACGCGACCGTCGGCGAACTGGCCTGGGTCTGGGCCAAGGATGTCCATGTGCTCGCTCCGTATTGGCGCCACCGCTTGTGGTTTGTCGACGACAAGTTGGTCGCCTGGGGCTGGGTGTGCCTGCCTTTCCGCATTCCGCGCGGCGATGGGACGTTTCGGGAATCGAAGGTTGCCCACCTGACGTGGCAGACACATCCAGACCGGCCCGTGCTGCTCAATGAGATCCTCGACTGGTATGACGACGTGGCGGGCGACAGCAATCGGCTGGTGATCGTCCAGTCGGCGGACGATGCGGCGCAAACAATCGCCGCCGAACACGGCTTTATGGTCGATGCGGACGATGACGACTGGATCCAGTTCAACATGCGGGACATGACCGATTTGCCCGATCCGATGCTGCCGGAAGATTTCCGGCTTCTGTGCGCCGATGACGTTACGCCGGCGGACGCGGTGCAGGCGCATCGCGACGCGTGGTATCCCTCCGTCTTCTCCGAAGCGGCGTTTGAGCAAGTCCAACGGACGTGGCCCTACCGCGCCGACCTACATCTGCTGATCGCCACCCCGGACGGCACGATGGCCGCAACAGCGATCGTCTGGCTCGATGAGGCGACACAGATGGCGGAGTTTGAGCCCGTGGGAACACACCGCGACTATCGGAGGCGCGGCCTGGGCACAGCCCTACAGATCCACGGCATGCATCGGGCCAGGGCGGCGGGCGCGACCCGCATGCTGGTCGCCTGCCTTGGATCGCCGGCGCAGCCGGCCGCGCGTGCGATGTATGAGGGCGTCGGCTTTCGCCCGATTACCCGTGACCTCCCGCACTTCAAGGCCGCGAGCTAACAAGCCGTCCGGGCATCGCCGTGCGGGCTTGCTTGGCAGGGGTGGCAAAGTGCGTAGACTATCATCCCATAACGTCTGGGGAGATCCGTCATGAAAGCCGCCGTCCTGCGCGAAGTGCACCAGCCGTTGTCGATCGAGGAAGTCCAGATCGACAACCCGAAATCCCACGAGGTTCTGGTCCGCACCGCCGCGTGCGGCGTCTGCCATAGTGATCTTCACTATATCGAGGGCAAGTACGCCTGCCCGAAGCCGACGATTCTGGGGCACGAGTCCGCGGGTGTCGTCGAGAAGGTCGGCTCGGAGGTGCGATACGTCAAACCGGGCGACCACGTCATCACCTGCCTCTCGGTCTTCTGCGGCCACTGCGAATACTGCACCACCGGACGCCCGTTCAGCTGCCAGAACGACGAGTTCGTCGACCGTGACGACGACGAGCCCCAGCGCATCACCCAGAACGGTGGCGTCATGCACCAGTTCTACAGCCTCTCCTCGTTCGCCGAGCAGATGCTGATCCACGAGCATGCACTGGTGAAGGTGCGCAAGGACATGCCGCTCGACCGCGCCGCGCTGATCGGCTGCGGCGTCACCACCGGCTTCGGCGCCGTCATCAACACCGCCGATATCGAGGTCGGCAGCACGGTCGCTGTCATCGGTTGCGGCGGCATCGGTTTGTCCGCCATCAACGGCGCGGCGATCGCCGGCGCCGGGCGCATCATCGCCGTCGACATCCTGGGCTCGAAGCTGAACCTCGCCAAACACTTCGGCGCGACCGATGTGGTCAACGCCGCCGACACCGATCCGGTCGAGGCGGTTAAGGAGATGACCTCCGGCGGCGTCGAGTACTCCTTCGAGGCGCTTGGCCACGCCAAGACGGCAGAACAGGCGTTCCAAATGCTGCGTCCCTCCGGCGCCGCAACGGTCATCGGCATGGTGCCCGAGGGCGAGACGCTGCAAATTCACGGCGCTGACTTGCTCGACGACAAGAAGCTGCAGGGCTCCAACATGGGGTCCAACGCGTTCCGCGTCGACATGCCGCGCTTCTGCGACTTCTACCTCGACGGAAAGCTGAAGCTGGACGACATGATCTCCGCACGCATTCCGTTGGAAGGCATCAACGACGCCTTCGACGAAATGAAACGCGGCGAGGTCGCGCGCAGCGTCATCGTCTTCGACACATGACGGAAGCCCGCATCGTCATCATTGGCAATGCGGGCGGTGGCAAGTCGACGCTGGCGCGGGCCATGGCGGCCCGTCGCGATCTGCCGCTCGTCGAGGTCGACAAGCTGCTCTGGCAGCCCGATTGGTCGGAAACGCCGGATGCCGAGTACGAGGCCCAGCACGCGCCGCTAATCGCGAGCGACAAGTGGATGATGGAGGGCCTCGGCAAGCTCGAGACGATCCGCGACCGGATGCTGCGCGCGACATGGATCATCCTGATCGACATGCCGATCTGGATGCACTTCTGGCTCGCCGCCGAACGCCAGATCGCCTGGGCCAAGGGCGAGCTCGAACACCCGCCCGCCGGTAACCACACGTTCATCACCACGCGCGACATGTTCGAGACCCTGTGGGAGACCGAACAGGACATGATGCCGGCCATCCGCGCCAACGTGGACGAAGCCGAAGCCGCCGGCATCAAGGTGACGCGGATTTCGTCGGTGGAAGAGCTCAACGCATTCACCGAAGAGATGACCGGAAACGCGGCCTGAACGCCATTCGCGCGAGGCCAGCCGTTTTGGTAGTGCGCGGCCAAGGATCGGCCTAACGTTTCTATCTTGGCCGCAACAGGACGGCCGGAAGGGGCACATCATGGAAGTTAGCGACGAGGCACGGCGCATACATGACTCCGCGATCGTGATCGACACCCATGTCGACACGGTGGTCCGCTGGCTCGATCTCGACGAGGATCTGGGAACCGAGACGGGTAACGGCTACATGGACTTGCCCTTGATGAAGCAGGGCAACCTGACGGCGTCGTTCTTCGCCTGCTGCGTCGGGTTCCACCACGCCAAGGAGGGAACGGCGATCCGCCGCTGTCTCGACATGATCGACGGCGTCAAGGAGATCTGCCGCGCCTATCCCGAGGAGATCGAGCTGGCATTGAGCGCGGGCGATGTCAGACGCATCGCGGACGCCGGTAAACGCGCCGCCATCATCGCGATCGAGGGCGGACACGCCATCGACGACGACATCCGCGTCCTCCGACAATACTTCGAACTCGGCGTGCGTTACATGTCGCTCACCCATTTCAACACCCACAACTGGGCGGACTCGTCGACGGACGCCGCGCGCCATGACGGGCTCAACGACTTCGGCCGCGAGGTCGTCGCGGAGATGAACCGGCTTGGCATGATGGTCGACGTCTCGCATGCCTCCGACAAGGTGTTCTGGGACGTCATCGCGCTGACCGAGAAGCCGGTCATGGCATCCCACTCATCGATGCGCACCCTGGTCGACCATCCCCGCAACATGACCGACGACATGGTGAAAGCCGTCGCCGACAACAACGGCGTCGTCTGCGTCACCGCATGGCCGGAGTACATCTCGCGAGACTACTGGCGGGGGCTGGAGAACCTCGCCGACCGCCTGTCCGATCGCGGCGACGGCGCCAACCGGCGCGAAAGCGCGTCGGGCACGACCTCTGCGATCTTCGATCTGATGGCGCTGGTGCGCGGGGACCGCACCAAGGGCTACAACGTCCTGGCCGACGCCGACATTCCCTTCCCCACGCTCGAAGACCTGCTCGACCACATCGACCATGCGGTCGGTGTCGCCGGCATCGATCATGTCGGCGTCGGCACCGATCACGGCGCCATCCGCTTCGACATCGTCGGCATGGAGGATTGCACCAAGCTTCCGGTCCTGACCGAAAGCCTGCTGCGGCGCGGTTACGGCGAAGACGACGTCCGCAAGATCCTGGGCGAAAACGTCCTGCGCGTCATGGCGGATGCGATTGGGGAATAGACCTCAGCCGTAGAGCGCTTCCAGCCGGTCGCCGTAGATGTCCTTCACCACGTGGCGGCGGACCTTCAGTGTCGGGGTCATCTGGTTGTTCTCGACCGTGAACGGTTCGGCCGCGACCATATAGCGTTTGACCTTTTCGATCTGGGAGAGCTTCTGGTTGGCACGGTCAACCGCGTCGCGCAGCGCGGCGTGGAGACCTTTGTCGTCGGCGAGCGCCGCGAGATCCCTTTTGGCCCCCTCCGCTTTGGCGTAATCCTTGATGAACGCCTCGTCGGGCACCAGCAGCGCAACCAGATGGGGGCGCTTGTCGCCGACGACCATGGCCTGGGCGATCTCCGGCTCCAGCGTCAGGATGCCCTCGACGCGCTGGGGCGCCAGATTGTCGCCGCCGGAGTTGACGATGATGTCCTTCTTGCGGTCGGTGATCTGCAGATAACCGTCCGCGTCGATCACCCCGATATCGCCGGTGTGAAGCCAGCCGTCCTGGATCGTCTCGGCCGTGGTCTCCGGGTTGTTCCAGTAGCCGTCCATGACCAGGCCGCCACGCACCAGGATCTCGCCGTCATCGGCGATCTTCACCTCGACCTCCGGCAGGGCCGTGCCAACGGTGTGCATCTTGACGCCGCCCGGCGGATTGCAGCTCACCACCGGCGCCGACTCGGTCTGGCCGTAACCCTGCAGCAGGGTGACGCCGAGCGCGTTGAAGAACTTGCCGACATCGGGGTTGAGCGGCGCGCCGCCGCTGACCATGGCTTTCAACCGGCCGCCGAAACGCTGGCGCACCTTCTCGCGCACCAGCCGCTCCATGAGCATATCCGTCAGCTTTTCGCCAAGGCCCAGACTCTGTTCCGGATCGACTTTTTTGAGGCCGAGGGTAAGCGTCTTGTTGAAGAGCTTTTCCTTGCTGCCGCCCTGGCGCGCCACGCCGGCCAGGATGCGCTGGCGCATGACCTCATAGAGCCTGGGCACGCAGGTCATGATCGTGGGACTGACCTCGACCATGTTATTGGTCAGCGTGTCCGCACCCTCGGCGTAGTAGATCTCGGCACCGATCGAGATCGGGAACAGGAAACCGCAGGTGTGCTCGTAGGAATGCGACAGCGGCAGGAAGGAGAGAAAAATCTCCGTGCCCGACAGGATCGGTTCGAACGCGATGCGAATGCTGCGGATGTTCGAGAGCAGCGCGTGGTGCGACAGGATGACGCCCTTGGGCAGGCCGCCGGTGCCCGAGGTGTAGATGAAGCAGGCGGGATGACCCCGCTCGACCGTCGCCGCGACCTCCTCGACATCGTCGGGTTCGGCCTCCCCTCTTTCTTTCAGCGCCTCCCATGTCATGACGTCAATGCCATCATGGGGCTCGACCGGTTCCATGGCGACGACATGGGCAGCGCCGGTGGTCTTGGCCGCCGGCAAGAGCCTTGCGGCCAGCGCCGCGGTCGAGACGATCGCGACCTTGGCGCCGCTGTCTGTGATGATGTGCTCGTGCAGTGCCTCGGTGTTGGTCGTATAGGCCGGCACGGTGATGGCGCCCGCCGCCATGATGGCGAGGTCGGCGACCACCCAGTTAGGCCGGTTTTCCGACACCAGCATGACCCGGTGGCCCGGTTTGACTCCCAGCGCCCTGAGCCCGCGCGACACGGCCTTCACCTCATCGGCCACCTCGGTCCAGGTTTGCGGGCGGTATTGGCCGTCATGTTTCGACCACATAAAAGGCCGATCACCGAGCTTGGCCGCCTGTTCAAAGAACAGACTGGCCAGATTCGGCCAAGGATCCTGCGCCATCTCTTCGTAAACCATTGTGCCCCCGACCGTGAAGCCTGCCCTGACCTAGATAGTGACCCAGGTGCCGTGTGACAATTCGTTTGGCAGGTGGGCGATCCGTCCCCCATATGCTGACGTAGCAAAAATGCAGATTGAGTGAGTTGAATGGCCGATACCGCTGAACAGAGCAAACTGGGCGATCTGCCCGAATGGGACCTCTCCGACCTCTATGCTGGGCCCGACGACCCTGCGATCAATGTCGACATGGATGAGGCGAATGCGGAGGCCCAGGCATTCGAGAAAGACCTCAAAGGCAAGCTAGACGGGCTGGACGGCGCCGAAATGGCCGCCGCGCTCGGGCGCTATGAGGCCATGCAGGATCGGCTGGGCCGGGTCGGCAGCTATGCCCAACTGCTCTATGCCGGCAACTTGACGGACCCGGACATCGGCCGCTTCGCCCAGTCGGTGCAGGAGCGCCTGACCGATATCTCCAGCCACCTGCTGTTCTTCGCGCTGGAAATCAACAAGCTCGACGACACCACGTTCGACAAGCTGCTCACCTCGCCGGCGCTCGCCCATTATGTGCCGTGGCTGAAGGAAGCGCGCCTGTTCCGCCCGCACCAGCTCTCCGACGAGGCCGAGGCCATGCTGCACGAGATGAGCGTGGTCGGCGACGCCGCCTGGAACCGGCTGTTCGACGAGACGATCGCCGGCCTTCGCTTCGACATCGGCGGCGAGAGCTTGACCGAATCCGAGGCTCTCGATTTTCTCTCGTCCCAGGACGGCGACAAACGCCGGGAAGCCGCCAAGGAACTCGCGCGCGTTTTCAAGGCGAACGAGAAGCTCTTCGCGCTGATCACCAATACGCTGGCGAAATCAAAGGCGATCGACGACGGCTGGCGCCAATTCGCCCGGCCGATCTCCTACCGGAACCTCTCGAACCAGGTCGAGGACGAGGTGGTCGACGCGCTCATCGCCGCGGTCCAAGCCGCTTATCCCAAGCTGTCGCACCGCTATTACGCCATGAAGGCCAAGTGGATGGGCGGCGAGAAGCTCGACTGGTGGGACCGCAACGCGCCCCTGCCCGATGACGACGACCGCCAGATCCCGTGGGACGAGGCGCGCGCTACGGTGCTCGGCGCCTATGGCGACTTCGCCCCGGAAATGGCCGAGATCGCGGAAGGTTTCTTCGACCGCCGCTGGATCGACGCGCCGGCACGCCCCGGCAAGGCCGGCGGCGCCTTTGCCCATCCGACCGTGCCCAGCGCGCATCCCTTTGTGCTGTTGAACTATCAGGGAAAGACCCGCGATGTCATGACGCTGGCGCATGAGCTCGGCCACGGCGTTCATCAGGTGCTCGCCGCCGAACAGGGCCCGCTGCTGGCCTCAACGCCGCTGACCTTGGCCGAGACCGCGTCGGTGTTCGGCGAGCAGCTGACCTTCCGGCGCCTCTTGAACGCGGAGACCGACGCGAAGCGGCGGCGCACGATCCTCGCCGCCAAGGTCGAGGACATGCTGAACACCGTCGTCCGCCAGATCGCGTTCTGCGAGTTCGAGCGGCGCGTCCACGATGCCCGGCGCGACGGCGAACTGACGCCCGAGGCGATCGGCGATCTCTGGATGTCCGTCCAGACCGAAAGCCTGGGCCCGGCGCTCGTCTTCGACGACGATTACCGGAGTTACTGGAGCTACATCCCCCACTTCATCCACTCGCCGTTCTACGTCTACGCCTATGCCTTCGGTGATTGCCTGGTGAACGCGCTCTACGCCCACTATCAGGAGGCCGAAGAGGGCTTCCAGGCGCGTTTCTTCGAGATGCTGAAGGCCGGCGGTTCCAAGCGGCATAAGGAGCTTCTGGCGCCGTTCGGCCTGGATGCCTCGGACCCCGGATTCTGGTCGAAGGGGCTCGGCATCATCGCCGGCTTCATCGACGAGCTGGAAGCCGCCGATGCGGCGGCCTGAGGTCAGGCATCCATGAGCGAGGGGGAACGCAGCGAGTCCAATCGGCTGACCGGCCGCGTGTCGCGCTATGCCCGCGTTGGCACGTCGGTCGGCAAGGTCGCCGCGCGCATGGGCGCCGAACGTCTGTTCGGCCTGCAGACCGACAGCGCTGAAGCCGCCGCAGCCCTGCGCACCGCGCTCGGCGGGCTGAAGGGACCGCTGATGAAAGTCGCCCAGCTACTGGCGACCATCCCCGACGCGCTGCCGGCCGAGTACGCCGGCGAACTAGCGCAGCTTCAGTCGAACGCGCCGGCCATGGGCTGGCCCTTTGTGCGCCGGCGAATGGCGAGCGAACTCGGGCCCGACTGGCAGGACAAGTACAAGAGCTTCGAGCATGAGGCCGCCGCCGCCGCCTCGCTCGGCCAAGTCCACCGCGCGGTCTCCCACGACGGCAAGAACCTCGCCTGCAAGCTGCAGTATCCGGACATGCAGTCGGCGGTCGAGGCCGACCTGAACCAGCTCAAGATCATCTTCGCCGTCTACCGCCGCTATGACCGCGCCATTGATCCCCGGCGCATCCATGACGAGATCGCCGCGCGCCTGCGCGAGGAACTCGACTACGAGCGCGAGGCGCGCCACCAGTCGCTCTACCGAATGATGCTGAAGGACCAGACGATGGTCCATGTGCCCGATGTCGTGCCGGAACTCTCGACCAAGCGCCTCCTGACCATGGACTGGATGGATGGCGAGCCCTTGATGAACTTCCTGGGCGAGACGCCGGAGCACCGCGCCCAGCTCGCCATGGCGATGTTCCATGCCTGGTACGTGCCGTTCTACGGCTACGGCGTCATCCACGGCGACCCGCATCTGGGCAACTACAAGGTCCGCCCCGACATGTCGGTCAGCCTGCTCGACTTCGGCTGCGTGCGCGTCTTCCATGCCCGCTTCGTCAAGGGCGTCATCGATCTCTACAACGCGCTGGAGACCGACGACCGCGACCTCGCCGTCCACGCCTATGAGACCTGGGGTTTCACCGGGCTCTCCAACGAGGTCATCGACACGCTGCACCTGTGGGCGGAGTTCATCTACGCGCCGCTTCTGGAAGACAAACCGCGCGCCATCCACGACGAGGGCAGCATGTACGGAGCGCGTATCGCGTCAAAGGTCCACGGCCGCCTGCGCGAACTGGGCGGCGTCACCGTGCCGCGCGAGTTCGTCTTCATGGACCGCGCGGCCATCGGGCTCGGCTCCGTCTTCATGCACCTGGAAGCCGAGGTCAACTGGCACCGCCTGTTCAAGGACCTGATCGCCGACTTCGACGAAGACAAGTTGCTGAAACGGCAGGCCGCGGCGATGAAAGAGGTCGGGCTCAGCGCGCCGGAGTAGGTCGCCTAGGCAACCCCGCCTTGCTCCGCCTTACGCGCGATAACAAGCAGAAACTCCGGCAACCCCGCCATCGGTGCGCCTTCCCAGTCCCCCACGTGCTCGCCGTATTCGTCGATGTTTACCAAGACACAGCCAGCATCAAGCACCGCATTGATGTAGTCGGAGACCGTCCAGCGAAACTCGAACGACACCAAGTTGCCGCCCTTCGGCCGTAGGATATCGTCATCAAGGTGATACTCGAACGGGCCACGTTCGTAGTAAGATGCCTCAACCTCAAGGGTATCTATCGAATCTCGCCAGATACGTCGAAATGGATGATACTCGTTCACGATGAACAAGCCATTTGTCCGCAAGACCCGCGCCGCCTCTGCGTAATAGGCCACAAGATCCGCCACCCAAACAGCAACATGCCCACCGGTGTAGACGACGTCGAAGCTGCCGGGGCTGAGCTCAGACAGGTCGACGACATCGGCTTGCATAAACGAGATCGTCAGACCGAGCGCTTGCGCACGTTCCCGTGCAACATCGAGTTGGCGTTCGGATACATCGACCGACGTCACATCGGCGCCCAACCCTGCTAATGCAAACACAACTTGGTTGTCGCCGCTTCCCAGAACACAAACACTCTTTCCTGAAACGTCGTCTAGATACTCAAGCTCGTTGGGACACAAAACGAGCTCGGGTTCCGCTACGCACCGCCGCCAAGAGCCACGCTGTTCCGCGAGCTTTGCCCACCGCTCGGCGCCCGCGTCCCATCGCGCCTTGTTCGCAGCGTGTATTTTGTGTTTGTCCATGGTGTGGGTGTCCTCGTCTCATCGTCGGACCTTGACTTGAAATCCAATCGGCAGCAAAGGCACCCGTCAACACCTGCCGGGCCAACAGAAACCTTGGCACGCCGACGCTTACCCTGGCTTGCGCCCCAGATGAATGCCGCGCTTGGTCGCGGTCCGATAGATCACCTCCAGCACCAGAGACCCGACGATCATGGCGACCAGGATCCACAGGTGGTCGCGGGTCGCCGGGACCTTCCAGACCTGCCAGCACAACGCCGCCAGCGCGATCGCGCAGGCCAGCATGCCGGCGATGGAGATCCAGGCGCGGCTTTCGGTCTTTCGGGCCAGGCGCACGTTGGCCAGGTTGACGGCCAGGAAGATCAACAGGAAGCCGGCGCTGCCCATGGTGGCGATGGCGTTGAGTGGCAGGAAGTTGACGAGGTAGAGCGCCAGCAACGCGAAGATGAACATGCCCTCCAAGGGCTGGCCGCGAATGCTGCGCTCCAACTCCTTGGGCAATTCGCCAGACTTCGCGATGACATAGGTCAGCCGTCCGGCGCCATAGAACGTCGCGTTGATCGCCGACGACGTCGCCAGCAGCGCGGCAGCCGTCACGATGAGATAACCGCTGGTGCCCATGAAGGTCTGGGCGGCGGCCGAGAGCGCGTAGTCGGAATGGGACGCGACTTCGGCGAAGGTCATGTGGCCGAGGACGACGATGGTAATGAGGACATAAAGCGCGATGGCGATCAGGACGCCGCCGATATAGGCGACCGGCAAAGCGCGCTTCGGATTCTTGATGTCGGGCGCGGCGTTGGCGATCAGCTCGAAGCCTTCGTAGTTCAGGAAGATGATCATGGCGCCGGCGATGATCTCGAACGGCGGCACATAGGCTGACGGGGTAAAGCGCTCCCATTCGATCGGTGAGGCCAGGCCGACGATGACGAAGAGCACCAGAAGCGCCATCTTGCCAAGGTTGAAGGCGTTCTCGGAGCGGATGACGAGATCGATGCTGTACGTGTTGACCGCGACCAGCAGGATGATCAGCCCGCTGGCGAAGACGTGGTTCCAGAAAAAATAGTCTTCGGCCGGGAAGAAACTCGCGACATAGCCGCCGAAGGCATAGGCATAGACGGCGAGCAGCACGACATAGCTGAACGACAGGAGGATGTTCAGCGCGCCCGTAAAGACACCGGAGCCGAAGCCGCGGTTCAGGAACTCCACCGTGCCGCCCTCGCTGGGGAAGGCCAGTGTCAGCTTCAGATAGGAATAGCTGGTCAAAAGCGCGACGATGCCGGCGACGACAAAGGCGATCGGCGCCGCGCCTTGTGTCAACTGGATGGTCAGCCCGGTGACGGCGAAGATGCCGCCGCCGACCATGCCGCCGATGCCGATCGAAAGCGCCGAGAAGGTGCCGATCTTCGGATCCGATGCCATAAAACGCAGCCCGCCCCCTGAAGGTGCCCAACCCTGCCTCAGATCCCCGCGATTTGCGAGGTCGGGTCTTTCCTGGGCTTTCCGCCGTGATACGCTCGCGTGTGTCACGATCAAGCGGCCACAACCGACATGAAATCGACCGTGTTCAGCGCCTAGATTGACCGGCAGCAACAAACCGAAAGGCAGCCCATGTTCTTGTCGACCTCTCGAATCTGCGGTCTGGCCGTGACGGCCCTGACGCTCACCGCCCTGCCCGGCCACGCCGCGAACCCCAGTTTCGACTGTGCGAACGCGTCCTCGTCGGCGGAAAAGATGATCTGCGGCGATGATCAACTGGCCGCGTTCGATGTCGAACTGGCACGACTCTATGGACTGGCGCGCGACGACGCCGGCCTCTCCGACGAAAAAAGCGATACGCTGGTGGCCGGTCAGCGCGACTGGATCAGTGAACGCGATGCCTGCGCCAAAGCCGCCGACGAGCGTGCTTGTATCGAAGACGCCTATGTCTCGCGTATCGCTACCCTTCGCGTGGACTACCCGGCGACGCGGGCCAGCGACAACAAGGGCATCAGCCTTGGACCGTTCGATACCGAATGCAAAGGCCTGGGCGCACCGGCGACACTGACCTTCATCAACAGCGATCCGGCCGTCGCCTATCTGACCTGGTCCGACCAGGCGTTGCTGCTGACCCAGGGCCGATCCGGATCGGGCGCGCGCTATGTCGCCGAGACCAAGGAGGGCGAGATCGTTTTTTGGAACAAGGGCAACCAGGCGACGTTTCAGCGCCCCGGCGAAGACGAGCTGACATGTACGATCGCCAAGCGCAAATAGCCCGGCTCGCCCTTGCCCGCCGCCGGAAATTGCGCCACACCCTTCAGACGCCGCCCGGAGGGACCAGAGAACCATGCTGATCGACGCTATACCCATCGGCGACAACCCGCCCGACGACGTCAACGCGATCATCGAGGTCTCGGTCGGCGGTCAGCCGATCAAGTACGAGATGGACAAGGACGCCGGCACCCTGGTGGTCGACCGCTTCCTCTACACGCCGATGAGCTATCCCGGCAATTACGGCTTCGTGCCCCATACACTGGCCGAGGACGGCGACCCGATCGACGTGCTGGTCTGCAACACCCGCGAGTTGCTGCCGGGCTGCGTCATCAACGTGCGCCCGATCGGCGCCTTAATGATGGAGGACGATTCGGGCCGCGACGAGAAGATCATCGCCGTGCCGTCCGCGCGCCTGACCAAGCGCTACGAGGGCATCTTCCACTTCTATGACCTGCCGACCATCACGCTGCAGCAGATCCAGCACTTCTTCGAACACTATAAGGACCTGGAACCCGGCAAGTGGGTCAAGATCGGCGACTGGATGGACGCGACCCAGGCCCGCCAAATGATCACCGACGCCATCGAACGCGCCAAAACCGGCTGATTTAAGCCGTTTCCGAGGAGCCCACACCGCCCCGGAGCAGGGCCCACCAGCTTTCTTCAAGACGGCACCGACGAAAGGTTGTGTGGGGCCTTGCCGAGCCATTAAGCTGCCCGAAAGAAACGCGGAGGAATCGATGAGGTTGGGCCGCACCCGACACAACCCCGCGAGCGCACAGGAAGGGATGGGACCAGGCGGCGATACGTCCGTCCTGGGGCCGGACCTTGTCGTTGACGGCCATCTGGAGTCGTCCGGCGAGGTCCATGTCCACGGTTCGATCACCGGGGACATTCACGCCCCCAAGGTGACCGTGTGCCCCGACGGCAAGATCGAGGGCAACGTGGTCGCCAAGGAGGCTTGTATCGGGGGACGGCTCGATGGACGCGTGATCGCGCCCTTCGTGGTCGTCGAGGAAACGGGTGCCGTCGTGGGACGAGTCTTTCATCATCAGATTACCGTCGCCAAAGGCGCCTTTGTGGACGGCCGCATGCCATGGCGGCCGCTCAACCATTTTGACGAGAGCGCTTCACTTCTGGAGGATTTAACCAGTGAGCATGTTCACAAAGAACGAACAGGGGACTGACCAGTCCCGTCCGGCGGCCGAGTCCCAGCAGGCGGCGCCGGCGGCGAGCTCGGTCCCCGGCACCCACCAAGTGGTGTCGGTAATCAGCCCCGGCCTGACCGTGACCGGCAATCTGGAAAGCGAAGGCTCGATCCAGGTCGACGGCACGATCGAAGGCGATGTGCGCGGCCAGTCCGTCGTCGTCGGCGAAGGCGCGTCCATCAAAGGCGCGGTCTATGGCGATACGGTGAAGGTCGCCGGCAAGATTGACGGCAAAATTGAAGCCCAGTCGGTTTCCGTCACCCGTTCGGGCCATATGAAAGGCGACATCATCCACGAACGGCTCGAGATCGAGGCCGGCGCCCATGTCGACGGCCACTGCCAGCCGACCTACAAAAAAGACGCCGGCAAGGTGACACAGCTCAAGCCGGCCGCCGACACGGCCAAGGCATCGGATAGCGGCAAGACGGCCAACGCCGACACCTAGTCTATTTCTTGCCCTGATGGGGACGGCGCCAGCCCACTCCCCCTCCTCCGGGTAAAGACGCCGAGAGGCGTTTTCGCTGAGGCCACCCATGGCAGCATCCTTGGGGTGGCCGGGAGGGGGAGTGGGCTGGTGATGCCAACAGATCAGAAAGTTAACTCCCGCGCGCCGCGACAGGTCGCGATCCCTGAGCCCGCCCCCGGGCGCAGACTGAACACAAAGAGCCTTACCGTGCGTGGCGACCGTCACGCATGCCCCACCTACTGGTTGCGCCCAATTGTCCCGACATGATACAGATTGCGCCGTTTCGTACCGATTCGGCACAGGGGATCATGGCAAAACGCGTACTTATCGTCGACGACGACCCCATCCAACGACGGCTCTACAGCGACATCGTGGGATCGATGGGCTACCAGGCCTCGACGGCCGATGACGGCGAAGAAGCCATTGGCGTGCTGTTGGGCGGCCAGGGCAACGGCGGCACCGATGCCGTGCTGCTCGATCTCAACATGCCAGGCGTCGACGGCATGGCCGTCCTGGAACGGTTGTCGCCGGCCCTGCCCGAATTGCCCATCGTCGTTCTGACTGGTCACGGCGGCGTCGACACCGCCGTCAAGGCGATGCGCGCCGGCGCGGTTGATTTCGTCGTCAAGCCGGTCAGCCCCGAACGGCTCGCGGTCACCCTCGACAACGCGATGAAGCTGGGCTCTTTGAGGGGCGAGGTATCCCGCCTGGAACGTCAGGCCGAGGAAGGCATTTCCTCCGTCGACATCATCGGCTCCAGCGCCGGGCTGACCGCCACGGTCGATCTGGCGGGCCGCGCGGCGCAGTCGCAGATCCCGGTCTTGATCGAAGGCGAAAGCGGCGTCGGCAAGGAACTCTTCGCCCGTTACATCCAGAGCTGCGGGCCGCGCTCCGACATGGCGATGGTCACCGTCAACTGTGGTGCGATCCCGGAGAACCTGATCGAAAGCCTGCTGTTTGGTCACGAGAAAGGCTCGTTCACCGGCGCCTCGTCCAAACACATCGGCAAGTTTCAGGAGGCCAGCGGCGGCACGCTCTTCCTGGATGAGATTGGCGAGCTCAGGACGGACATGCAGGTCAAGCTGCTGCGCGCGCTTCAGGAAGGCCAGATTGATCCAATTGGCAGCAAAAAGTCGATCGACGTGGATGTCCGCCTGATCGCCGCCACCAACCGCGACCTCTTCCAGATGGTCGAGGAAGGTTCGTTCCGCGAAGATCTCTATTACCGCATCAACGTCTTCCCGCTTCACGTGCCGCCGCTAAGGGAACGCGGCGAAGACGTCCCGTCGTTGATCGAGCACTTCATCCAGCGCTTCGCACTGCGCGAGGGCAAGCAGGTCACCGGTATCGACGAAGCCGCACTTGCCATGCTGGTCGACTATCCCTGGCCCGGCAACGTCAGGCAGTTGGAGAACGCCGTCTTCCGCGCCGTCGTGCTGTGCGACGGCACGGCGCTGACGCCGGCCGACTTCCCCCACATCGCGCGCGCCCAGGGCGTGCCGGTGGCAAGCGATTCGGGCACCGGCACACGGCCCGCGCCCGGCGGTCCGGGCAACAGCACGCAATTGGGCCTGATCACCGGCGACGGCAGCTTGCGCCCGCTGGCCGAGGTCGAGGCGGATGTCATCCGCTTCGCGCTCGATCACCACAAGGGACAGATGTCCAAGGTCGCCCGCCAGCTCGGCATCGGCCGCTCGACACTCTACCGCAAGGTCCGAGAACTCGGTCTCGACGCACCCGCCGGCGACGACTAGGCACGGGTGGCCATGTGGCCATAACACGCGCCTTCACGACCATCGGCGTTGTCGCCACCGTTGCGCTGCTGTGGGCGGCGCCGGCCCGGACCGAGGAAACACCTGTCGCGCTGGAGCTGGTCCTGTTGGCCGATGCGTCGTCGTCGATACGCGGGTCCGAGTTTGATCTTCAGATCAGCGGCTATGCGCTTGCGTTTCAGGATCCCGGCGTCATCGGCGCCATCATGGAGCTTGGCGAAGGCGGCTTGGCCGTCACCTTCGTCCAGTGGAGCGCAACGTTCCAGCAGTACGACTCCGTTGGCTGGACCCATATCCAAACGCCGGTCGACGCCGTTGCATTCGGCCAGGCGATCGAAAGCCAGGCGCGAAGTTTCACCGGTTTCGGCACCGCGACCGGTTCAGCCATCGCGCACGGCATCGCGCTGTTCGATGCCAATGGCTTCGATGGACGGCGCCGCGTCATCGATCTCTCCTCGGACGAGCATTCGAACCAGGGACCGCATCCCGGCGGGCTGCGCAACGATGTCATCGCCAACGGTATCACCTTGAACGGCCTCGCCATCCTGGACGATGACTTCGCGCTGGAGCAGTACTTCCGCCAATACGTCATCGCCGGTCCCGGCGCCTTCGTCATGGCGGTGGCGAGCTATGACGACTTCGCCGACGCCATCAAGCTGAAGCTGATCCGAGAGATCTCAGACGAGCCGTTCGCATCGCTGCCCGACAGTCATGGCCCTGGCGAAGTGATCCAGGTACGCTATCGCTAGCGTAGGGCTCTAATGCGCGGCCTGAGCCGGAGAACAAGCGATCGAAACCAAGCGCCAACCATTGCCGGATGTGAAGCTGCGACGGCCGGAAACCGTCATGCGGCTGGCGCGCCTTGGCGCCTTTCACCAGTCGCGCCTCTCCTTCATGCGCGTATTGCTGCGCCGGTTGAAACGCGACGCCTGGACCTTCGAACGCCCGGTCTTCGAGATCAACGAGCGTGCCGTCGGGAGGGCGCTCTACACCGCGCGCGGGCCCGATCGCGCCTATAGCCTGATCTGCTTCGCCCATGACCTGCCGGCCGACCAACGCTCCGACCGCGTCATCGCGCACGCCTGGGACGCGACCTTCACACTCTTCGACGGCGAGCCCACAGCCGACGACATAGCGCGGCTTGCCACGAACGTGCCGAAACAAGAGGCAGGCCGGGTCAGCGACCGCGAGCTCAGCCTGTCGCGGGCCAACCGTTCGGTGCGCCTGTTCGATTACGTCGTCGATTGCCTGGCCGCCGGGCGCCAGCCCGATGCCCAGAAGGTCGAGGCCGTCGGCTACCTGATGCGCACGACCGCCGTCTACGGCTCCGGCAAGTTCGGCGCCGCCGACCGCGAGCTGATCGCCGATCGGCCGGAGTTCGCCGGACCGTTTCAGGCCGAGATGCTGTCGGTCTATCTGACTCGCGCCTTCGTCCTGGACCTGGTCGAACATCTCGCCCAGTTGCGCGCGCCCGACACCGCCGCTCCTCTTGACCCGGCCCTGCGCCGCCGGTTCGGCGTCGGCAACTCGACCGGGCTGGGCCTGGCGCCCTTCATCGTCAACCACCCGGTGCTGCTGAACAACTGGATCGCCGCGCGCGAGACAGCCCTGGCGCGGGTGCGCGCCCTGCCTGCCGCAACGCCGGACGAGATCACATGCTTCCGGGCCATCCTGGCCCGCGCGGTGATCAATGCGCGGACGTGGCGTTCCGAACACCCGCTGCAGTTGGAGAAGCTGGCCGACCTCAAGGCCGATCTCGCCAAACTCAAGGACTATGTCGACGGTGGCACTCTGGACGGTGACGCGCCGTGGGACCGCTTGTACCGCTGGGCCGAGGACAATCTGTCATGCGAGGGACAAGAGCAGCTGGTCTCGCTTTTGCTGGAACCCTATGGCGACCTGGTCGACGACCTCGCCGACACCATGGGCGCGGATGAAGGCGCGGCGTTCCGTATCGACGGCGCCATGATGATCAGCCGGCTGCGTGAGATTGCCGAGGATATCTATGGCTGGACGCGCGCTGTCGACTGGCAGGCGGCGGAGAATCGCGCCCGCGTCTGGTATGTCTCCCAGGAAAAACTGGAGCCGCGCCTGGGCGAACGTTTCGAGGAGCCGATCGAGCCTTATGAACAACCGCTGGCGCCGGGCCGTGACGCCGCCGCCATGATGCGCGATCTCGACACGTGGACCGGCGACGACACGGTCGCGGCTTTCCTGCTGGCCCATCCCGAGCACCGCCACATCGCGCGCCGCGCCCAGATCACAGCGCATTTCCCCTACGCGGAGATCCGCGACAACACGATCTCGGCCAAACTGCTGCCGATCGATCTGCTGCGCTGCAAGCTCTCCTACTTCGGCGCGACGCACTTTGATCCGCGTTCGGACCGTTGGCTGCGCATCAACATGTTCCAGAACGCGCCCTTCCCGCACGAACTCGCCGATGGCGACGCCGACGACTGGGCCTATCCGCCGCTTCAGGAACCGGTTCCCTAGAGACCGGCGCCGGGCGTTGACGTTCTCCTTCAACGAGATCGAGTCCATGGGCAAACGCGCCGCGCGCGGCGCGGGGCTTTCCTGGGGCTTGGCCGAAGAGGCCGGCAAGGCCGCGCGCTGGCTGACCGAGCACGGCGAACCCGGTGCGGACCTGCTTGCCAAGCGTTTGGGCGACATTGATCGTTTGGCCTACGCCGATCTAGCCCCGGTCGACCAGGACGGCGTCTGGCGTGCGCCGCGCGGTCAACTCTGTCCGTTGATCGCCGGACCGATGCTGTCGGACCAGGCTGCCGCTATCACCGCCGGCGACGAGCTTGTACTGGGCGCGATCGCCGATCCCGTCTTCCTGGCGCCCTATGCGGCCGCAATCGCCAAACAAACGGGCAAAGCGATCGTGCTGCGCTGGGAAGGCGCCGTCTTGACCGTAACGGCGGATGGGTTGGCCTTTGAGGGCCGGCGCGATCAGCGCGACGTCGCCGTTGCCGAAACGGTGACGTGCGCCCTTGCCGCAACAACACCGATGGTGTCGCCGGCGTGCATTCAACGTCAGCCAGTCGATGCGGAGGCGTGGCGGCGGCTTGATGCGTTTGCCCAACGCACGTTTGCGCCCGCCACCGAGGAGTCGCGGCTGGCTGGTGCCGGCGCCGGGCTGGACGACAACGACTGACGTTAAGCGGGCTTTCCCGCCTTTGTCTTCAGGTACGCGACGGTCCGATCGTTGAGCTTCTGATAGAGATCGGCGAGATAGGGCAAGGCCTGCGCGTCGTTCAGGTTGAACAAGTTCATCGCGGCGTTGATCTCGAAGACGACGGGCACACCGTCCCGCGTCACACTGAAGTCGAAGCCATAGATATCCAAGGGCGTCTTCTCGATGATCGGCGCGAAAACGCTTTTCCAGTCGAAGCCAAGAGCACCATCGGGATCGGCAAGGAAAGCCTGTTCGACCTTGTCGAACCCGCGCTCCTGCCACGCCGGCGTTTGGCGCAGGGTATCGTCGGTGATGAACCCTTCCTGCGAATTCGCCCGTTCGACAAACGGTTCGCCGTCGATCACCACGATCCGGTACTGGCGGCTGACGCCTTCGTCGTCGCGGCACTCGTGAAACTGGGTGACCAGGTATTCGGGCATGGTCATGTCGATGATCGCTTCGCGCAACGCATCCGGTCCGTCGAACTTGCGTGTGCCCTGGGCCAGGCTGGTCTTCGGATGGTGGACCAGGACCGGCCACGTGAACTTGGATTCGATGTCGGCGATGATGCCGTCGGCCGGCGCCATGGCGGGCGCGATTTTGTGCAGCCTCGGCATGATGAAGCCGGTCTCGGCCTCGAACCGGTGGCTGTTCTGCTCGCGGCCGCTGGCATCGACGGCGTCCAGACCGTTGACCACCGGCACGCCGGCGTCCTGATAGTGAGACTTGAAGGCGCCGTAGAACTCACGCTGCTTGTCGGCCAGGGCCTCTGGCATGACGGCGTTGTTCAGCACGACATCCGGGCGAATGCCGGCGCGATCCAGGTAGTGCGGCGCGACCGGCGTCAACGGCGTGTGCACCATGCGCATGTCGGACGCGGTCAGGTAACCGGCGAAGTTGCGGTCGTTGTAGTTCAGGATATTGGGGCGTCTGAAGAACGACGGATCGCAGTTCTCAACGACCACCACGGTCAAAGACGCGGTCGTCCCGGCATCGGGTCCGCGCACGCTGAACGGCCTCTGCTCGATCGCCTGGCCGACGGCTTCCAGGGCGCCCATGCCATTGCCATGGGCATGACGCACGACCGAGAGATAGGCCAGCGTCGCGAAATTCTCCGGCGCGGCCCGGTTGCTGTGCTCCAACACCTCCGAGGCCTCGTCGTAACGCTCCAGGCGGCACAGGACCTGGCCCAGAAGCTGGTCGTTGGCGACCGAGGCCAGACCCAGCGCGCGCGCCTTCGCGGCGTGGTCGACGGCAGCCTCAAGCTGGCCGTCTTGCGCATGGAGCGTGGCCATGGTCGCGTGATAGCGGGGTGTATCCGGCCGGCGGCTCAAGAGGTCCTGAAGGCAGGCGATGGCCTCGACCGCGCCTGACTGCCGGTGATGGATCTCCGCCAGCAACAGGCCCAGATCCACCGCGTCCGGTTGTTCGGCCAGCCGCGCCTCGGTCTCGGTACGCGCGGCATCCAGCCGGCCGGCGCACACGTGCGCATAACAGGCCGCATAACCGGCCGCCGGGCTGCCGGCGTGATCCTTCGCCATGGTTTGGGCGATGCCGTCCGGGCCCTGAGGCCCGTGCACGCGCAGGCCCAGATCCATCGCAAGGCGCGTCGCATCGACCGTATCCGTATGCTGGCCGGCAAGGGCGCAAGCCGCGAGAAACGCCTCCGACATCTTGCCCGTCCGCGCAAGCTGGTGAATCCGGCCGATTTCCTCAAGTGGCGCCACGCGCTCTCTCCTCGTTTGACTTCGTCTACTTTACCGCCGCGGGCCGCCTGGCGACGCATCTGGCGCGATTGTGAACGCCCGGTTTACCCGATATTCGCCCCTGGGGCCGTGCCAGGCGTCACATCCGTTAACCTTTCTCGCTGGCCGTCTAACAAACTGATTTGCTTGACAGTCCGGCCACGAGACCCCATGTGAGCGTCGTACATTGTCTCGCGATCGCGCGAAGCGCCGTTTCTTAGTGCCCCGGCTTCCAGCCACCGGGCCCCAGGACATCGCAGGAGAAAATCACCGGCACCACGGACAACATCGTCCGCGGGCGGTCTTCTCCGGGCGGCACACCATCCCGGGAACAATCATAAAAACACCGCCGCACCGGCACGCGCCCGGGGCAGGCAACAAGCCGGGATAGCCGCGTGCGCAACAGCCGCCCGCGCCACCCGGTCATTAAGGAATCTCTTTTGAACACCCCAAGTTTCTCGGAGCTCGGCCTGGCCGATCCGATCCAACGTGCTTTGACCGCCAACAACCACGTGACGCCGACGCCGATCCAGGCCGGCGCCATCCCCGAATTTCTCGCCGGCCGCGACATGCTGGGCATCGCCCAGACCGGCACCGGCAAGACCGCGGCCTTTTTGCTGCCGATCCTCCATAAGCTCTACCGTAAGCGCGCGAAGACGACGCCGCGCCGTCCGCGGGCGCTGATCCTGGCGCCGACCCGCGAGCTCGCGATCCAGATCGGCGACGCCTGCCGCGCCTATGGCAAGAACCTCCCCCTGCGCCACACCGTCATCTTCGGCGGCGTCGGCCAGCGGCCCCAGACGGCGGCGCTCTCACGCGGCGTCGATATCGTCATCGCCACGCCGGGCCGCCTGCTCGACCTGATGAACCAGGGCGAGGTGAGCCTGGAGGCCGTGCGCTCCTTCGTCCTCGACGAGGCCGACCGCATGCTCGACATGGGCTTCGTGCGCGATGTCCGCAAAATCGTCCAGGCGCTGCCCGATGAACGCCAGTCGCTGCTCTTCTCGGCCACCATGCCGGGCGAGATCGCGCGCCTGTCCGGCGACCTCCTGAACGACCCCGCGCGGGTCGAGGTGGCGCCCCAGGCGACCCCGGTCGAGCGCATCGACCAGAGCCTCTATCACGTGCCCGCCGCCGGCAAGGGCGCGCTGCTCGCCGATATCCTGGACAACCCGGACCTCGAACGCGTCATCGTCTTCGCGCGCACCAAACACCGCGCCGACCGCGTCGCGCGCCAGTTGGGCAAGCGCGGGCACAGCGCCGAGGCGATCCACGGCAACAAGTCCCAGAACGCGCGCCAGCGCGCGCTCAAGCGTTTCCGCAGCGGCGACGCCCGCGTGCTCGTCGCGACCGACATCGCCGCGCGCGGCATCGACGTCGACGGCATCACCCACGTCATCAACTTCGAACTGCCCAACGAGCCCGAAAGCTACGTCCACCGCATCGGCCGCACCGCCCGCGCCGGCGCCACCGGCGCCGCCCTCTCGTTCTGCGACCCGTCGGAGCGCGCGTATCTCCGCGACATCGAACGGCTGATCAAGAAGCGCCTGACGGTGATCGGTGAGGAGCCGGTTGCGGAGGATGAAGAGACGCGTCCGGCGAAGGCGGAGAAGGTGCGAGGCGGCGGCCGCCCCAAGCGGCGGCCGCGACGGCGCGGGCAGCGGCAGTGGAAGAACGGTGATGAGCGAGCGGCGGTGGGCGGTTAAGGCAGCAGATGCGGCCAGCGCACGTATCGGCGGTGATCGTCCGATGACTCGTCAATGCGCTGCTAGTAGATGGCGTTGCCTCATTAAGACAAACGATTCTTGACTGCATGTGTTTAGCTAAACACACGAGACTGTTTAAGCTCGCACCGCATCATGTTGGAAGTCATTAAGAGGATGAAACCTAAGCACTTATTTGATCCTATGTATCTGCCTCGGTGTAGCCGGTGGGCGCAGGAACATTGGGCCAGCGCTGTACGATTTCATGGCAAGCCTCTTGTATGTATTGGCGCCGACGCTTGTAAGTCTTGGGCGGTTGAAACACGGTTGAAGTGGGCACATCGACCGCATAGCAGAGACGCATGTCAGATCTACCCAGTGTGCTCAGATGTTCCTCACAATGCCAATGAACTAGGGTCGAAAGGAATTCCGCTGAAGTCTCTTTTAGCGGATGAGATTTTGGAAAGCTGAACTTAACTCCTCCAACCACCTTTTCACCCTTTCGGGTCATGCTCTCAAGGATGATCTGAGGCAACACGCTAACCACAACTCCATTGATCGCGATTGGCATACTCTGTCTCGTCGGACCGACAGAACGTTTGAAGTCAGTCAGCAGAAGTTGATTTGAAAGCTGCTTAAACGTCTCCAGAGCTTCAACACACAAATCCCGATTTTGAGTCTTGAACTCTGTATCCGGATCGGTTGCCTGTAGCTTCTCTATTTCTCGATCAAGGAAACCAAGTTCAGAGCTTCCTTCCGCAACGTATTGAGCGATAGGTCGCTCGGCCTGAGTCCACCGGACCATCGCAACTTCCTGCGGGAATTTGTTCTCTTGAAGGATTGCTCTTTTTCGGGCGAACGACGCGCACATATACTCTGCGAGTTTCGTCGCAGAAATTCGAGGCTTTTCGCGCATGGTTACCTCCAGGCAGTTGAATGATAGCGATGGTGACCGCTACTTTAGCGGGCAGGTTGCTGGCGGGCCAATGATCTATATTGGCCCTATCACTCGTGACCAACTACAGGATGCTGGGATCAAAGGACGGTCAACAGGGTATTATTTGTGCGAGTATGATGCGAATGATCCGATAGGTGGTTTAGATGTTCTGGCATCATTTACATCCGTAGAATCGGCCTATCGGCTCGCAGAAGCCCTCGGGCTCTACGAGATTGACACACCCGTTAGCGAACTTGAGGATCCGCTTGAACCGACGGAACACTTCTCGTTCGAAAGAGAATAAATAAATCCGTCTGATTTCTAAATGAAGTAGTTGTACGCAAGCGCCACCAAAAATACTGAAGCTTGCAGCAAGCCCGCTACAATTAGAATTAACATCATCCCTATGGGTAGTCTTACTAGCATTCGAAGATTCCAATACTTCTTTGCCATCTCTCCTCTCTGTCCATTCTTGATGAGTTCGACGAGTGGCAGTAAAAACGGCCCAAAGATCGCCGCAAGCACAATTATGGGCCAAACAACATATGCCAATCTCCATACAACTCGTGCGAACCTGGTCTCACCTTTTCGCCCACCCATAAGATTGTGATAAATCAAAATAGTGCAGATCCCGCCACCAAACAAAAAATAGACTACGATAACGTCACTTACGTAGTCGGGAATATCTACACCTAGAATATAGTAGAGCCATCTAAATGGCGGATAAACAATATCTCTATAAACATCTGCTATTTGGAGAAACCATTCACTCCAATCGATCAGGTATAAACGCTGAGTAAGAGAAACAAGACCGATCGCAAGAAGAAAGGCTGACGATATTCGCCAAGCGATACGAATAATAAGAAAGCGCTTTCCTTTTAAATCTTCCATTTGAACGCAATTGCGATCTCTGAAAAAATTTTCGGGTACAATACATAAATTTCATTAGCGATGCACATCTAACCAAAATCAAACATAGGCAATCGGGCCCAAATCAAACTGAGTTGCAGTTTGGTCCAATTGTATTTGGTCTGAGACCGTGGCCAGGTGGACGTTCGGAGGTCTCGGCTGGCCAACGCCCGCGATGTAAGTCTGCACCATCCCAACGACAGCACTTCCATGTATCTCAAAATATCCTCCGGACAAGGCTGAATGGACACCAACCGGCAACTGGACAACGATCATGACATTTGCGCTCTTTGACCAAAGGGTAAGCAAATGTACTTGTGCGCTATGTTTTGCAATCGAGTTTCGAGCGATCATGGATTGAATCAACTCACACGTGCCAAAGGGAAGGCGATCGAACATGAGAAAACGTCATAGGATTGCGCTCTTCCTCACCACTCTCATTGCCTTGATGGCAATCTTTTATCTGTGGCAAGGCGCAATGGTACCAAGTTCCAGCACAGGCACCGTCATTTTCACATCTTTGATAATGATCTCTTTTGTAGCACTGTTCGTGGAACACTGGTTTACGAAGCCCACTGATGTTCTCGCCGCATCAACATCAATTCTCTTGGTCCTTGCGCCATTACGGCAGGAACTAGAAGGCCTTGGGATTTGGTATGTGATTTTCTTCTGTTACAACCTACTAATGGCTGCAGCAGCGTTGGTCGCATTGCTTTTGTTGGACAACGAAAAGTCCACCGCCAGCCCGCAAAACAGAGTTTCAAATTATCTGAGAGGGTTTGCAACGACCTTCGGCAACGGGCGGCTGCTGTACTTCGCACTGTTCATACTGACAATGCTCTTCTACGTAGATAGCCAGTCGACGTTCTTTATCATCTTGTTCGTGTACAGTGCGATAATACTATTAGCCGACCCAAAGCGATTCTTTTTGGGATTGTTCAAGCGCGAACAGTCGCACTCTAGCGATATTGGGGAGATATTCGGCGTCCAGTCTAAGAACACCTTTCTGGTAAAGCTTTACAAGGAGAGGAAACCCGTCCGGCGTTTCGACTTTGTGGAGTTTCGCTATTCAATGGATGAGTCGGGAAAAGTTCGAAAAGGCCTTATCTTCGATAACTACCTGCTAAATCGAGAACAGTGGATTAAGGTACTCACCACTCCTGACATTGCGAACTCAGTCGGCGAGGAACCCAGTCACGACGCAATCCAAGACAACGTCGTGTACAAGGTGACGCCCGAGGATGCCGAAGACCTGCTCGACAGGTTCGTCGGAGTAGCAGTCGAAAAAAGCAGCATTCTGAAACTGCGATTTCAGTACGGGTCCAGGGTTCCCGTTGCAGAAGGGACGTTGCTAGAAATTCCTATCGGCGAGGAGCGGGTACTCTACCAAATCGTTCAAGGCACAACGAACATTGAACTGCTCGAAAGCAAAAACGAGGCGGGTCTCGTCATTGGGGAGGCCGTGCAACTTGGCATCTGGAACAACGAAACACTCTCGTTCGACCGATTCGGCTGGGTACCGGAAGTAAACTCGCCAGTCTATTTGGCTAGGCGCACAGCACCTGTGGTACCTCCACCTGACGAACTGCTAGTCGGGCAGATTCCAGAGACAAACTTTCCGATACTCCTTAACAAGAAAGAGGCGATTAGCCACCACCTTGCAATCTTGGGAGTAACTGGCTCTGGCAAGTCAGTCTTTGCGAGAGACTTAATCCGTCGCTTCGCCCAAGATGGTACAAAGGTTATCTGTGTAGACTTCACGAATGAGTATGGTCAACGGTTTGCCGATCTGAATGTTGCATCAATTATCGAGTCTAATCAGGCAGAGATTCTATTCAGAGCGATAGACTCAATCTCAGAAGAAATGGCAAAGTTTGCGAACCAAAGAGATCAAAGAGTTATCGACGAAAACGAAGAGACTCTAAAGAATCAGTTTCAAATAGATATCGAAACATTTCTAAACTCCGAAGACCCAATATCAATTTTTGAACTTCCTGATGTTTCAAATACGACTGGCATACTAGATTACACCCGATGGTTCTTTCGGACCCTCTTTCATATTGCCAAGACCGAAAACGACTTCGGTCACCAAGTCTGTGTCGTACTCGAAGAAGCTCACACCGTCGTCCCTGAGTGGAATTTCATTGGCTCTGATGACAGGGGCGCACAGGCGCTCGTCAACAGCATTGGTCAGATCGCCTTACAGGGACGTAAGTATGGTATCGGCTTCATGGTAATCGCGCAGCGAACAGCAAATGTATCAAAGACGATCTTGACGCAGTGCAATTCGATTGTCGCCTTTCAGCAGTTCGATAAGACTAGCACTGATTTTCTGACGAACTACATGGGCAGCGACATGGTGGCAGCATTGCCTATGCTCCGGCCACGACAAGCAATAGCAGTTGGCAAAGCATTTAGGTCAGGATCGCCTTCAATTTTCCAGGTGCCCGATATTGAAGAACCTGCCGCAAACTAAATTGCATCAACATCGCAAACGTGCCTCTGGTTTGTCCGGCATGCACTACCCTCGCCCCTCGCCCCCCATTTCCACTAACCTCACCGTGACCACATCACGGGACACCCCATGACCCTCGCCGACGTCGCGTTGGACGACCGTTACGCCCTCGACAAGGGGCGCGTCTTGATGTCGGGCACCCATGCGCTGGTGCGCCTGCCCATGCTGCAGCATGCGCGCGATCGCGCGGCCGGGCTCAACACCGGGGCCTATGTCACGGGCTATCGCGGCTCGCCCTTGGGCGCGATCGACATGGCGTTGTGGCAGGCCGGGCGCTTTGCCGACGACGCCGGCATCCGGTTCAATCCCGGGGTCAACGAGGATCTGGCGGCGACGGCGGTCTGGGGGACGCAGCAGACGCATCTGTTCGACGACGCCACCGTCGACGGCGTCTTCGCCCTATTCTACGCCAAGGGGCCGGGCATCGACCGGTCGGGCGATGCGCTGAAGCACGGCAACACGGCGGGCACCTCGCCCCATGGCGGCGTCCTGGTGCTGGCCGGCGACGACCATACCTGCAAGTCCTCGACCTCGGCGCACCAAAGCGAGTTTGCGCTGGTCGACGCCATGATCCCGATCCTACACCCAGCGGGCGTCCAGGAGTTCCTGGATCTCGGCCTGCACGGCTGGGCGATGTCGCGGTTCTCAGGGCTCTGGACCGGCTTCATGCTGGTGTCGGAGACGGTCGACACGACGGCGACGGTCGAGATCGACCCCGCGCGGGTCCAGGTCACCCTGCCGCGTGATGTGGCCCTGCCGCCGGAAGGCGTCCACCTGCGCCTGCCCGACGACGCGCTCGCCAAGGAAGAACGCTTGCACCGCTATAAGCTCGACCTGGCGACCGCCTATGTGCGCGCCAACGGGCTCGACCAGAAGATCTTCGGGCGGGCCGACGCCCGGCTCGGCATCGTGACGACGGGGAAGTCCTATCTGGACGTCCGCCAGGCGCTCGACGAGATCGGGCTCACGCCGGGGCTCGCCGAGGAGATGGGCCTGGCGCTCTACAAGGTCGCCATGCCGTGGCCGCTGGAGCCCGACGGGATCGCGGCGTTTGCCGCCGGCCTCGACACGGTCCTGGTGGTCGAGGAGAAACGCGCGCTGATCGAACCGCAGATCCGCGACCAGCTCTATCACCTGCCCGACGGCAAACGCCCGCTCGTCATCGGCAAGAAGGACGAGGCGGGCGCCACCATCCTGCCGTCCTGGGACGAGCTGTCGCCGGCCATGATCGGCGATGTCATCGCCGGGCGGCTGGCGCGCTTCGGCATCGGCGGCGAACTCGCCGAACGCGCGGCGCGGCTCAACCAGAAACTCAGCGCCGGCCGGGGCGACGCCGCGCCGATTTCGCGCATCCCCTATTTCTGTTCGGGCTGCCCGCATTCGTCCTCGACCCGGGTGCCCGACGGCAGCCAGGCCTTTGCCGGCATCGGCTGCCACTATCTCGTCCAGTCCATGGACCGCGAGACCCTGACCTTCACCCAGATGGGCGCGGAGGGCGCCAACTGGAACGGGCTCTTCCCGTTCCGCGAAACCAACCACGTCTTCGTCAATATCGGCGACGGCACCTATGTGCATTCCGGCTCGCTCGCGATCCGCGCGGCGGTCTCGGCCGGCGTCAATGTCACCTACAAGATCCTCTATAACGACGCCGTCGCCATGACCGGCGGCCAGGCGCCCGAGGGCCACCCGACGGTGCCGCAGATCACGCATCAGCTTTATGGCGAGGGCGTCCGGCGCATCGCCGTCGTCACCGACGAGCCCGGCAAGTACCCGGCCGACGCCGGCTTCGCCAAGGGCGTTAGCGTGCACGACAGGAAGGAGCTCGACGCCGTGCAGCGCGGCCTGCGCGAGGTGAAGGGCGTCTCGGCGCTGATTTACGATCAGGTCTGCGCGACGGAGAAACGCCGGCGGCGCAAGCGCGGGCTGATGGCCGACCCGGACAAGCGCGTCTTCATCAACGAAGCGGTGTGCGAGGGCTGCGGCGATTGCGGCCTCACCTCCAACTGCCTATCGGTCCAGCCGGTCGAGACGGCGTTCGGCCGGAAGCGCCAGATCGACCAGTCCTCGTGCAACAAGGACTTCACCTGCGTCGACGGCTTCTGCCCCAGCTTCGTGACGGTCGAAGGCGCCGCCGTCCGTAAACCCGCCGCCGCCACCATCGACCCCGCGCTCTTCGAAAACCTGCCCGAGCCCGAGCTGCCGGACCTCGCGCGGCCGTGGTCGATCCTGATCGCCGGTGTCGGCGGCACCGGCGTTGTCACCATCGCGCAGGTGCTGGGCATGGCGGCCCACCTGGAAGGCAAAGGCGTCGCCGTGCTCGATCAGATCGGGCTGGCGCAGAAATACGGCGGCGTCACCAGCAACGTGCGCATCGCCGCCGAACCGGGCGGTCTCTTTGCCTCGAAGATCGGCGTCGGCGGCACGGACCTCCTGCTCGGCTGCGACCTCGTGCAGGCAGCCAGCGCCGATGTCATCGCGCGCTTAGGCGACGACCGCAGCAACGCCATCGTCAACAGCCACGAAACGCCGACCGGCGACTTCACCCGCCAGCCCGACGCCCCGCTCTACGGCGACCTCCTGCGCGCGCGCATCGAAAAAGCGTGCGGCGGCGACCACACCCGCTTCGACGATACGGCCGCGCTGGGCACCGCGCTCTTCGGCGACAGCATTGTCAGCAACATCATGCTGCTGGGGCTCGCCTATCAGATGGGTGTGGTGCCGCTGTCGGCCGAGGCGATCGAGCGCGCGGTGGCGCTCAACGGCACGGCGATCGATCTCAACATCGCCGCGTTCCGCACCGGACGTCTGTTGGGCCACGCGCCCGAGAAGGTCATGAAACTTGCCGAGGCCGCGCGCCCGGCGCTGCCCCACCGCCACGTGCCGGATACCTTGGACGAGCTGATGGCGCTCCATAAGCGCCACCTATCCGCCTATCAGAACGCCGCCTATGCGGAGCGCTATGCCGAACTCGTCCAGAAGGTCCGTGCCGCCGAGGCGAAGGCCCTGCCCGGCCACGACGATCTGACCCAGGCGGTCGCCAGCAGCTACGCCAAGTTGCTCGCCTATAAGGACGAGTATGAGGTCGCGCGGCTTTATGGCGACCGCGCTTTCGCGCGCCAACTCGCCCAGACGTTCGACGGCGACGCGAAGCTTCACGTCCATCTGGCGCCGCCGCTTCTGGCGCGCACGGACACGGCGACCGGCCGACCCGAAAAGCGCAAGTTCGGGCCGTGGATCCTGCCGGTCTTCGGCGTGCTGGCACGGATGAAGGGCCTGCGCGGCACCGCCCTCGACCCCTTCGGCCACAGCGCGGAGCGCAAGATGGAGCGCCGGCTTATCAGCGACTTCGAGGCCGACATCGCGCTGATCCTGGACCGGCTTGACGCCGGCAACCACGCGCTTGCCGCCGAACTTGCCGCCCTGCCCCTGACCATGCGCGGTTTCGGTCCAGTCAAGCAGGCCAATGTTGAAAAGGCGGAAGCGCGCCGGCCGGCCTTGCGCGACGCGCTCGCTCATGGTGGTGTTGCAGCAGCGGAAGCCGCGCAATAACACCAAAGCGGGAGGGGTTTTAGATGGCGGATGAAACGAACGGCGTCGCGTTGATCGTCGGCGCGGGCGCCGGTTTAGGTGGCGGCCTGGGCCGGCGGTTTGCCGCCGCCGACATGGGCGTGGCGTTGGCGTCGCGCAACGAGGATAACGCGACACGGCTGGCCGGCGAAGTCGCCAAGGTCGCCGGCAGCACCGTGCGCGGTTATGGCTGCGACGCGACCAATGCCGAGGATGTCACCGACCTCTTCGACAGCGTGACGAACGATCTCGGCGATCCCGATGTCGTCGTCTACAACGCCAGCGGTTTCCTGATGAAGTCGGTGTTGGAGATCGATCCCGACGAACTCGCCGAACAGTGGGAGGTCACCTGTCTGGGCGGGTTCCTGATCGGGCGCGAAGCCGCGCGCCGCATGGTCGAACGCGAGAACGGCGGCACGATCATCTTCACCGGCGCAACCGCCTGCTACAAAGGCTCAGCCAACTTTGCCGGCTTCGCCGTCGGCAAGTTCGGCCTGCGCGCGCTCGCCCAAAGCATGGCGCGGGAGTTGGGACCGCGTGGCGTGCACGTGGCGCTGGTCAACATCGACGGCGAGATCAACGGCCCGCACCACGCCCACGAGATCGAGGACCGCGGCGTCGATGCCTTCCTGGATACGGATGCGATCGCGGAGACGTACTACGCGCTTCACCGCCAGCATCCGACCGCGTGGACCCACGAACTGGATCTGAGGCCCGCGATCGAAAAATGGTGATCGTCGCGGTTCACTAATACTCCTCGCCGCGGGCGGCGGCTTCGGCGGCGCGGCGTTTCTCGCCTTCCTGGAACGTCGCCATCGCCTCCTCGGACGCTTTCTCCTGATACTTCGCCTTGTAGTCGCCATAGGGCATGCCATAGACGACCTCGCGCGCCTGGTCGTAATCAATTTCCACACCGCGCTCCTCGGCGGCGGCGCGGTACCACTTGGACAGACAGTTGCGGCAGAAATCGGCGAGGTTCATGAGCTCGATGTTCTGCACCTCCGGATGGCGCTGAAAATGATCGCGCAGGCGCCGGAACACGGCAGCCTCGATCTCGGTTTGTGTCTTCTCATCCATGGTCGTCTCCTCGGAAACTGGCGTTGTCATCCCAGCATGTAGGCACGGCCGCCGCGCGCCTCAAGCACAACCGGCAAGCGTTTCCACCCGCAGCTGGTCCACGACGGCATGGAACGCGCGGTCGGGATCGTCATAGCCGCCATTGGCGGCAAAACAGGCGAGTTGGCGGTCGGCGCTGGTGCCTTCGCGGGTGATCTGGCGCGCGCGTTCGATCTCGGCGATGCAGTCCAAGGCCTCCGCGTCCTCGCTGACCAACTCCGCCAGTTCGTCGACCAGGTCCGCCAACGGCACCAGGCTTCGCTTGCCGAAATCGACCAGCTTGGCCTCGGCACCATAACGTTGCGCCAGCCAGCGGTTCTCCTGGATCAGCATGTTCGAGTACTCGCGCCAGCGCTGGTTGGTGGCGCGTAGCCGGTAGAGCAGACTGACGATGCAGCGGAACAGCGCCGCGACCGCGATCGCGTCTTCAAGCAACGAACAGGTGTCGCAGATTCTCATTTCGACTGTCGGGTAGCGCGCGCTGGGGCGCAGGTCCCACCAGATCTTGGTGCCGTCCTGCACGAGGCCGGCACTAGTCATCTGGTCGATCATGCGCTGATACTCGCCCCAGCTTGGAATTGGATCGGGCAAACCGGTGCGCGGCAGACTATCGAACACGGCGAGGCGATAGACCTTCAGCCCCATGTCGCGGCCCTGCCAAAACGGCGACGACGCGGTCAGGCACAACAGGTGCGGCAGGAAATAGCGCGCCTGATTGATCACATCGACGCGGAAATCCTCGTCTTCGACCCCGATGTGCACATGCATGCCACAGATCAGCATGCGCTGTATCACGCCCTGCAGGTCATGCACCATGCCGTCATAGCGATCGACATGGGTGTGCACCTGGTTCTGCCAGTCGGCATAGGGGTGTGTCGACGCGGCGATCGGCGCCAGGCCGAAGCGCGCGGCGACATCGGCGACGCCGCCGCGCAGCCGCTTGAGGTCCTCGCGCACCTCCTCCATGGAGCCACAGACCTTGGTGCCGACTTCGATCTGCGCGCGCAAAAACTCATGGCTGACGCAATCGCCAAGTTCCGCCACGCAGGTCTCGAGCAGTTCCTCCGGCGGGTCGGTCGCCAGATCGCCGGTCTCGATGTCGATCAAGAGATACTCCTCTTCGACACCGATCGTCAGGCTAGGCGGTTGCGGGCTCATGGCGGCTATCCGTGGCGGCGGTAGAGATCCTGGTCTGCCAGTATAGGCTCGAAACCCTCGATCATGATCTCGGTCCAACGCGCCAGGCCCGCCTTGTCGCTGACCAGATCCTGGCGCAGCTCGATCTGCACGTTCGGCCGGCCCTGGCCGGCGGCATGCACCGGCAGGGAATAACCGTGGGGCGAGGCAGCCGTGTAGGGCTCGTTGTCGCCGACCACCAGATCGCCACGTGCGTGCAGGTAGTGCATCAAGGGCGCGGAGATACGGTCGTCGCGGTCCCACAGGATGCCGATATGCCACGGGCGGGGCGCGTGCCCCATCGCTGGTGTGAAGCTGTGCATCATGATTACCGGCGGCGTCGCCCCGCGCGCCTCGACCCCCTCGATCACCGCTGCCGCAGCCTGATGATAAGGCCAAAAGCAGGCCTCCGTCCTGAGCGCTCTCTCCGCCTCCGTGAGGCTCTGGTTACCGGGGATGTCGATGCCGTCGCTGACGGGCAGAATCGATTCGAAATCATCGAGCTGGCGGTTGCAGTCGATCACCAGCCGCGAGTAACCGGCCATCACTGCCGGCGCGTCAAAATGCGCGGACAGCCGGCGCGTAACTTCGGCCGCGCCGATATCCCAGCCAATATGGCCATCAAGCTGTTCCTGGCTGAGCCCAAGGTTATCGAGTGCCAAGGGCACACGATTGCTGGCATGGTCGCACAGGAAGACGACCGGCGCCTTTCCCCTGGGATTCAGGATCTCATAGGCTGGCGGGTCATCGGGGCCAAGTAGCGGATCGCCGGCTTCCCCGGCGTCGGTGAAACCGTCGCGAATAACTGTGCTCATGGGTGGCGACTATAGTCACAGGCCGCGCCGTGCCAAGGGGCTTCAGCCCCCATCTCCCTGCCACCTGCAGGCTTTTCCTTTGACCTCACCCACGCCTGTGGCAGCTTCGCGCGCCATGGACCTCGGCCAACCCCGCCAATTGCTGCTCGACCTCTTCCAGACCGCGGTCGACGCGGCCGATCCCGCTCATTGTCTGACCGGGCGGCTGCCCGACCCGCCGTCGGGCCGCACCATCGTCGTCGGCGCCGGCAAAGCGGCCGCCGCCATGGCGGCCGAAGTCGAACGCCAGTGGTCCGGCCCCCTGGAAGGCCTCGTCATCACCCCCTACGGCCACGGCATGGCGACGGAACGGATCGAGGTTGTCGAGGCGGCCCATCCCGTGCCCGATCAGGCCGGACAGGACGCCGCCGGACGCATCCTTGCGCTGGCTGCGGGTGCGGGCGAAAACGATCTCGTGCTGTGTCTGATTTCAGGCGGTGGTTCGTCGCTGATGGCTCTGCCGGCGCCGGGACTCAGCCTGGACGACAAACGTGAGGTCAATACGCAGCTTCTGAAATCCGGCGCAACGATCCATGAGATCAATTGCGTGCGCAAACATCTCTCGGCGATCAAGGGCGGACGTTTGGCCGCCGCCGCTTACCCGGCGCGCACGGTATCGCTGGCGATCTCGGACGTCACCGGCGACGACCCCTCCTCCATCGCGTCAGGCCCTACGGTCGGCGATCCCACCCGCTTCGATGACGCGCGCGCGATCCTGGCAAAGTACGGTATTGAACCGCCGGCCTCAGTCGTTCGCCAACTGGCGGACGCCGCTGACGAGACACCCAAGCCCGGCGATCCTCGCTTGGCAGAGAGCCACTACACGGTCATCGCAACACCACAGGATTCCTTGCAGGCTGCCGCGGAAAAAGCTCGTGCCGCCGGTCTCAATACTCTGATCCTGGGTGACACCATCGAGGGAGAGTCCCGCGACGTCGCGCTGGTTCATGCCGCGATCGTGCGCCAGATCGTGCAGCACGGCGAACCGGTCGCTCCGCCCTGCGTCATCCTCTCCGGCGGCGAGACCACGGTCACCATGCGCCACGATGGCGGTTCAGGCGGGCGCAACCGCGTGTTCGCCCTGGCGCTCGCCGCCGCGCTTCAAGGACTGGCCGGCGTCCATGGTCTGGCGGCCGATACGGACGGCATCGACGGTTCGCCCAATGGCGCCGGCGCTGTCTTCGGACCGGATACCTTGGCGCGCGCGGCGGAAGCCGGGCTCGATGCACGCCAAGCGCTCGATCATGACGACAGCGGCGGGTTCTTCGCCGCGCTTGACGACGCCATCGTCACAGGCCCGACACGTACCAACGTTAATGATTTCCGCGCCATTGTGGTCGCCATTGGCGATACGCCCAACACAACCTAGAATGGGGTTCTATGCGTCGTAATCGCCAAGCTAAAATCCTCGCCACCCTGGGCCCCGGCACCTCTAGCCGGGAAGCCATCGCCGCGCTGTTCGAGGCGGGCGCCGATGTCTTCCGACTCAACATGAGCCACGGCAAGCGGGAAAAACATAAAGAGAACTTCGATACGATCCGCGAGCTCGAAGGTGTCTATGGCCGGCCGATTGGTGTTTTGTTGGACCTGCAGGGACCCAAGTTGCGGATCGCGACCTTTGTTGATGACGCGATCGCCATCGAGACAGGCGACAAGATCCGCTTCGACCTCGATGAAACGCCCGGCGACAAGGCCCGTGTCGGCCTGCCGCACCCCGAAGTGTTTCAGGCGCTCAAACCCGGTACCGTCGTGCTGCTCGACGACGGACGTGTCAGCCTGAGGGTTATTGATTGCGGCTCCGACTATGCCAACGCCGAGGTCATCGCCGGCGACGAACTCTCCAACCATAAAGGCCTCAACCTGCCGGGTGTCCAATTGCCGATCGCCGCGCTGACCGAGAAGGACCGTGACGACCTGGCGTTCGGTCTCGACCTCGGCGTCGACTGGGTCGCGCTGTCGTTTGTGCAACGGCCCGAAGACATGGCCGAGGCGCGCGAGCTTGTCGCCGGCCGCGCGGCGGTCATGGCGAAGCTGGAAAAACCGTCGGCCATCGACAGGCTGGACGACATCATTGCACTCTCCGACGGCTTGATGGTGGCGCGCGGTGACTTGGGTGTCGAACTGCCGCCGGAGGAAGTGCCGGGCCTGCAAAAGCGCATCGTTCGGGCGTGCCGCGCGGCGGGCAAACCGGTCGTGGTGGCGACCCAGATGCTCGATTCCATGGTCGACGCACCGACGCCGACAAGGGCCGAAGCCTCAGACGTCGCGACCGCCGTCTATGACGGCGCCGACTGCCTGATGCTGTCGGCCGAAACCGCGGTTGGCGATTATCCGAGCGAGGCGGTCGCGATGATGGACCGCATCATGTCGACGGTTGAGAACGACCCGCTCTACGATCCCATGGCCGCCGATGCCGAAGCGACCAGCGCCGATGCCATATCGGCCGCCGCGCGCCAGGTCGTACACACCATCGGCGCGTCGGCGATCGTCGCCTATTCGGTCAGCGGTGCGACAACCTTGCGCGCCGCGCGCGTCCGTCCCGAGGTACCAATTGTCGGCATCACGCCAAAGATTACCTCGGCACGGCGGTTGACCATGACCTGGGGTGTTCACTCCGTACGCACGGAAGACGCCCGTGACTTCGTCGACATGGTGAACCGCGCCTGTTCGATTTCGAAGGACGCCGGCTTCGCGGAGGCCGGCGACCGTATTGTCATCACCGCCGGCGTTCCCTTCGGCACGCCGGGCGCCACGAATACGCTCAGGATCGCCTGGGTCGACTGAACCGGCGCGTTCAGCGCTCTTCAGATCGCTTTGCCGTGCAGTTTTTCTTCGAGCACGTCGACCTGGTCGCGTATCGACGGCATATGCGGGTTCTGATCCAGCGCCGCCTTGAACCACTCAAGCGCTTTCTCGTCTTCCTCGCGCGCCGTATAGATCAGGCCCAAACCGGATAGCGCCCCGAAGTGGCGCGGCTCCAGGTCCAGCACGGCCATGCAATCGGCGATCGATTCATCATAGGACCCGACCATGTAGTAAACCGTCGCGCGCTTGTTCCAGGCTTCAGCAAACTTGGGCGCGATGTCGATGACGTCGGAGAACATCTTGATCGCCAGATCCAGATCGCCGACCTGCATGGCGCGGGTGCCCTCGTACATCAGCCGATTGAGCTGATCGTCGTTGGCCTCGGTCCAGATCGACCAGATGTAGCTCTGAATGACTTGCGCCTCCGCCTGATCACCGGTCGCGTGCAAGCGGGTGAAGAGATCGTCGAGCCGGGGATCGTCCTGGGCCGCCATGCTCTGAACCGGTAGGATCAAGGCGCAGGCGGCAAGTGCTGCGAAGCAAAGGCGTCTAAAAGTCATGCGGCGAATCTAAGCTTGCGGCTTTCGTCTGCCAAGCAATGCGCCTACACAGCCGCGTGAAGTTTCGGATCATATTCCGTTCACATGACCTCATCACCCCACACCGCGAAAACGGCACATGCTCATGCCGCCTTCTCTTGGACGTGTCACCCATGGGACTCATGTCCCTCACCCGCGCCGGTTAGCACCATCGGAGTAGATATAGACTCATGAACCCGCCAAGCCGTCGCAAGTCCATGGTACCTTTAGGCGAATTTTCTTCGTCGTTCACAACCATGTGGAAAAGGAACCAGGACGATGTCACGGATCATGAAGTCCCATACCAAGCACCCGGCAGGACGGCTCTGTCGCGCTCTGCTCGTTACGATGGCGGCTGCGATGGTCTTTGCGCGGATCGATGGGCCAGCTGCCCAGTCCCCCGCCGATACCGACAAACTCGTTACCTGCATGGTCGAGAACACCACCGATTGGGATCGCGACCAGTTGTATCCCGTGTTCTTCGCCGATAAGCCAACCGAAGCCCAGACCAACACCGTGGGCCTGATCGTCATTCAGAAGATGCTCGACTGCGGCATGACGGCGCGCGATCTGCAGGGTGATCTCGACTACTTTGTCGAGGTCTCGGAACTCTACGGTATGCAGCTCGCATTTGAGTGGCTGAAGAGCGCCAACAAATAGGCGCGCTTATCCGGCATCTCTCGCGTCGTCGGCATAGTTATCAAAGAAGAAAGGCCGCTGTCCTGGGGACGGCGGCCTTTGCGCGTGTAGATCTTGCGGTTTCTGACGATCCGTTGCCGGTAGCGCCCCTTGGCCAAGGCCTTGGCGGCGGCATTCCGGCGGCTCGCCCGCTTTGTCGGACGTTTCATGTCGCACCTCCATCGATACGAGAGTTGAGCCGGAACGGCTTGGAGATAGAGATTTAGCGGGCGTCTGACAAGGCCGGCGGCTTCGGTCCGCCCTGGGCCCAGTCGAGCAGCTCGACGGGATGCACGACCGGTTTGTCGAGGCCGCCGGCGATCTGGACGATACAGCCGACATTGCCGGCGGCGACGACCTGGGCGCCGGTTTGACGGATGTTGCCGACCTTGCGCTCGCGCAGCCGCGCCGAGAGCTCCGGCTGAACGAGGTTGTAGGTCCCGGCCGAACCGCAGCAGATATGGCCCTCCGGCACATCGCGCACCTCGAACCCCGCGCGCTTCAGAAGGTCGCCAGGCAGCGATGGGATCTGCTGACCGTGCTGCAGGGAGCACGCGCTGTGATAGGCGAGCACCGGCAGGCCCGACAGCCGTGTCGGCGGCAGATCGAGTTCGGCGAGGACCTCGCTGACGTCGCGCGCCTTCTCAGAAAACGCGGCGGCGCGATCGGCCCACTCGGGGTCGTCGCGCAACAAAAAGCCGTACTCCTTCAACTGTGTGCCGCAGCCCGACGCATTGGCGATGACGGCATCGACCGGTCCAGTGGCGTCCCACGCTTCGATGTTGCGCCGGGCCGCCGCCTGAGCATCGCCCTCGCGCCCCATGTGATGGACAAGCGCGCCACAGCACCCGGACTTACGCGCGACGATAACCTCGCAGCCAAGCCGGGTCAGCAAGCGGATCGTCGCCGCGTTGATCGCCGGCGTCAGGACCTGTTGCGCGCAACCAGACAACAGCACGACGCGTTTCCGGCGCTCGCCCTGGGCAGGATGAACCGCGGGCCGGTCATAGGCCGACGGCTCGGCCAGCCGGCGCGGCGCCATGGCCAACAGATGACGCACCTTTGGCGGCATGAGCGCGGCGAACGGGCGCGCCAACACCGCGCCGACAAGGGCGAGACGGAATCGTCCGGGATGGGGCAAGAGCCACGCGAGCAATCGGCGCAGTGCCTTTTCACTGACGGGGCGTTGATAGGTCTCCTGAATGTGCAGGCGCGCGTGGTCGACCAGGTGCATGTAGTTGACGCCCGACGGGCACGTCGTCATGCAGGAGAGACACGACAGGCAGCGGTCGACATGACGCACGGTCGATGCGTCGGCTGGACGGTCTTTCTCCAGCATGTCCTTGATCATGTAGATTCGGCCGCGCGGGCTATCGCGCTCGTCGCCCAGCAACAAATAGGTCGGGCAGGTCGCCAGGCAGAAACCGCAGTGCACGCACGTACGCAAGATGCGTTCGGCCTCCTTGACGTGCGGGTCGGCGAGCCTGACAAGATCGAAGCGTGTTTCCATCGCCCGTCAGACCCCCGGATACATGCGGCCGGGATTCAAGACCGCGCGCGGGTCGAACCCTTCCTTGATCCGCCGCGTCAAACGGAAACGCTCGGCTGGCTGTGGATGAAACACCGGGATCTCGGCCTTCAGCGCGTCCGGAGCGACCATCAGGGTCGCGTGGCCGCCCGCTTCGTTCGCCGCCGACCGGATCGCGAGTGCCATGTCGCGGTCGGCCGCACCCACCAGCCAGATCAAGCCACCGCCCCAATCGAGGAATCCGGACAAGCGCCCATCTCGCGTCATCGTATCAAACAGTGAGCCGCCGCCGGCCGGCGGCACCGAGAGGCGCCAAACCATGTCGCCGCCCAACAAGCGTGCGGCGTCGCGGATCTCGCGCCACAAGGTGCCGGAGTTCATGCCGTGCAGCTCCTCGATCGCACCGTGGTCCGCGACCATATCCTTGATTGCCGCCATACGCGTGGCCGTCGACGCGGGCGGTCCTTCAAGCCTTATGGCGGTCACCGATGCACCGGAGCCGGAGACGTAGGAAACGGATGAGCGCTGGGCATGTGCCGCCGGCAGGAAGGCTGCTGCGGATACATCGTGGGGACTGGAAAGGGTAGCGCCGAGAACATCGACAGCGGTCGGCGCATCAAGGCCAGCGACCAGAACCGTGCGTGTCTTCTCGGCCGCGGGCAGCACCTTGACGGAGATCTCGGTCAGAACCGCGAGCGTGCCGTAGGAACCAGCCAGAAGTTTCATCACGTCGTAGCCGGTGACGTTCTTGACGACGCGGCCACCGGCCTTGACCGCCTCGCCCCTGCCCGTTACCGCCTGGAGCCCCAGAAAGTTGTCGCGCGCGGCGCCGGCCTTAATGCGGCGCGGTCCCGACAGATTGGCCGCGATGACACCGCCCAGGGTCGCGTGTTCCGCGGGCGCGCCCAAGAGCGGGCCAAAATCCGGCGGCTCGAAGGAAAGCTGCTGGTTCTTCTGGCGCAGCATCGCTTCGATCTCGGCGATCGGGGTCTGCGCCGCGGCGGTCAGCACCAGTTCTTCGGGCTCGTAATCGGTTATGCCGGAAAGGCCCGTCAGATCGAGCACGCGCGGCGCGGCGATACCATGCCCGAGGCCGCGTTTCGTGCCGGCGCCGACCACTTCCATCGGTTCGCCTTCGGCCGCCGCCCAGGCGAGCGCGTCGGCGACGCCCTGTGCATCGCGCGGCCGGACGATCTCAGCCATCAGCAGACACGTTCATCAGAACCGCGGAAGATCGGGAAACGGCAGCTCGCCATGATGCACATGCATGCGGCCGAGCTCGGCGCAGCGGTGCAGGGTCGGGAAGACCTTGCCGGGGTTCAAGAGACCGTCGGGATCGAAGGCGCACTTCACCCGCTGCTGCTGCTTCAGGTCGGTTTCGTCGAACATGGTGCCCATCAGGTCGCGCTTCTCGACACCGATCCCGTGCTCGCCCGACAACACGCCACCAACCTCGACACACAAGGTCAGGATGGCCGCACCCAGTTCCTCGGCGCGCTCCAGGTCGCCCTCCTTGCCGGCGTCGTACATGATGAGGGGATGCAGGTTGCCGTCGCCGGCGTGAAAGACGTTGACGACACCCAGGCCGAACTCATCCGACAGCTGGCCCATGCGCTCCAAAACCTCGGCCAGGCGGCCGCGCGGGATCGTTCCGTCCATGCAGAAGTAGTCGGGCGACAGCTTGCCGACAGCGGGGAACGCCGACTTGCGGCCAAGCCAGAAGCGCTGGCGTTCGTCTTCCGAGGTGCTCTGACGGATCGTGGTGGCGTTGCAAGCCCTGGCGATCTCGCCGACGCGGGCCGTCAACTCGTCGACCTCCGCTGCCGGTCCGTCGAGTTCGCAGATAAGCAGTCCCTCGGCATCCAACGGATAGCCCGCCTTGCAGAAATCCTCAGTGGCTTGCACGCAGGCGCGATCCATCAGCTCGAGGCCCGCCGGAATAATGCCCGCCGCGATGATGTCTGCGACACAACGCCCGGCATCGGTCATCGCGCCGAAACCCAGCAGCAGCGCCGTCGCGGTCGGTGGCTTGGGCAGGATGCGCACGGTCACCTCGGTGATGACGCCCAACAGACCTTCCGATCCCGTCATGATGCCCAGCATGTCGTAGCCGTCGGCATCAAAGTGTTTGCCGCCTATGCGCACGACATCGCCATTCATCAAGACGACCTCGAGACCCAACAGGTTGTTGGTGGTGACGCCATACTTCAGGCAGTGCACGCCGCCGGAGTTCTCGGCCACATTGCCGCCGATAGAGCAGGCGATCTGGCTCGACGGGTCGGGCGCGTAGTAGAAACCAGCCGCGTCCACGGCCTGCGAGATCGCCAGATTGGTCACGCCCGGTTGTACGACCACCGCCCGGTTGGGATAGTCGATCTCAAGAATGCGATTGAACTTGCCGAGCGCCAGGATGATGCCGTCTTCGAGCGGCAGCGCGCCGCCGGAGAGACCGGTGCCGGAACCACGTGGCACAACCTTCACCTTGTGCTCGGCACAAAGTTTCAGGACCTCAGAGACTTCGTCCGTGGTTTCCGGCAACACGACGGCCAGCGGCAGGGTGCGATAGGCCGACAGGCCATCGCATTCGAAGGCGCGCAGGCCGGCTTCGTCGGCGACGACCTTTTCGCCGGGCAAGAGATTGGTGAGCGCCGCGACAAAGGTCGCGCGCCCGGCCAATACGTTCTGATCGGGTTCGGGCATCAACATCGTCTTGCCTACGTCATACGGTGGTCCAGGCGGCCTAGATTGCCTGCCCGAACTGTCACGTCAACGCATACGGATGCCAGAAACAGCAACGCCGGGCAGGGCCCGGCGCGAAAACTCCTCAATAAGCCGCCCGAAAGCGGCTCCTGATCAGCCCTGGCGGGCCTTGAAGCGGGGATTTTGCTTGTTGATGACGTAGACGCGGCCCTTGCGCCGGATCACCCGGCACTTCTGGTGGCGTGTCTTCATCGACTTGATCGAATTGACAACTTTCATGGTCTTTCCTCCAGCGCTGCCAGCGGGCGCGCCGCTTCGTTCCGAAATTCAAGGCGCGGACCATACTGATCCGGCTCCGCCGCGTCAACGGGCGGCGGGAGACGATTCACGAATAGGAAATCGCCAGGACCTCCAGGTCCAGATCCCCGGCCGGGCGCTTCCACGTGACGATATCACCGACGCCGGCGCCATCCAGCGCGCGCGCCAGCGGCGAGACCCAGCTGACCTTGCCGGCGTCGAAATCCGCCTCGTCCTCGCCGACGATAGAGTACGTGTGCTTTTTGCCATCCTCGCCGGCAACCTGCACAGCCGCGCCAAACGCGACCTTGTCAGCGGGTTGATCGGCGGGTTCGATCAACTCGGCATAGTAGAGCCGACCCTCGATATAGCGGAGATCCCGCTCGACGTGGGCGAGCTGGCTTTTTTCGACGATGTCCTCGGAACCTGCGAGTTTCTCGCGTTCCTTCTCAAGCTTGGCCTGACGCGCCTCCAGATCCTTCAAACCCTGGGGCGTGACGCGGTTGGGAATCGGCTCCTGCGGCAATTCCGGCAGATCGTCGGCGACCGCGTCGCCGTCCGGCTCCCTGACAAAGGCTCTGCTCATCGAACATCTCCCACAATCCGGCGCCAGAAAGCGCCGGTTTTTCAGGAACTTATCACAGTTAGCGCGGCCGCCGCCGCCCACGGCACCCGCGCAGTACCGATTATTATATGGCGTCGGTGCCGCCCGTGGCCAAGGGCCATTAGGGGCTCTCGTAGGTGGTGCGCTCCCGCCCAATTTTGGCGCAGAAAGGCTGACCTCTAGAGCGGATCGCGTCCATACGGAACCGGTCTACGGTTCCATATGGACGCGTGAATTCGCTCTGCGTCTCATAGTTAGAGCGGATTCACCCACTTGGTTTGGATCGCCAAGCGATTCAGCCCAAGTGGGATCTGCTCTAAGCGATTCGGCCCGCAGGTGGATCGCCGCGCAGGTGATCCTCGAGCGCCGTGAACATCAACCGGTAGTCCGCCCACGGATCTTCCGGCGCGCCGCCGGCAACATGGGGCGTCAGAATGACGTTGGCGCCGTCGCGCGCCAGGGTGACCAGCGGATTGCCAGCCTCGATCGGCTCAACCGCGAAGGTATCAATCGCCGCGCCCGCCAGATGCCCGCTCGCGATCACGTCCGCCAGCGCCGCCTCTTCAATGACGCCGCCACTGCCAGCGCTGACCAGATAGGCTCCCTGCTTCATCGACGCCAGTCGGCGGCCATCCAGGAAGCCGACCGTCTGATCGTTATAGGGCAACAGACAAACGACGACGTCGCTTTCCGCCAACAAAGTCTCGTCGTCGCGATAGCCAATGTGCAGCTCCGCTTCGACGGCGTCAGGCAGCCGACGCCGCCGGGCGTAAAGCAGTGTCACATCCCACGGCAGCAATCGCGCCGCCAGCACCGCGCCAATCTCGCCCATGCCCAGGATGCCGATTGTCATGCCGTCGAGGGTTCGGTGGTCGCGCCGTTTCGACCAGTTGAAGGCGAACGTGTCTTCGTCGGTCCGGCGCCGCTCTGCCCAGTCATCGCCGGCCGCTTCGGCGATCGCCTGGACCGCCGGCAGGCGGTGCAGCAGGGCGAGGACTTGCAGCAACGTGAACTCCGCCACCGCGACAGTGCCTTCCTGAAAGCGCTGGCAGACGATCACCCCTCGCGCTTTCGCCGCCGCCAAATCGATATCGTGGGACAGGGAACCGAGCCGCAGGATGAGCTTCAGGTGTGGAGCGGCATCCAACAGCGCGCCGTCGATACGCCCTACCCGTTCACTCACCATATAGGTCGCGTCCACCAGTGCCGCTTTCAATTCGTCGTCCGAGGGCGAACGCAGCACGACGAGATCGACGCCTTCGGGCACGACCTTGGCCGTCTGTTCCTGGTGATAGGCGCTGCGCTCGGTCACCAGGAGAAGCCGCGGTTTCGCCATGCCCTAGAACCGGTCGGCGCGGAACGGTGTGAGATCAAGGCCGGGATCGCGGCCGGCGATCAGATCGGCGACGATCTGGCCGCTGCGCGCCGCCATAGTGAGCCCCAGGTGCTGGTGCCCAAAGTCGAACCAGACGTTGTTGAAACCCGACGCCGCGCCCAGCGCCGGCAGATAGTCCGGCATGGTCGGACGGCAGCCCATCCAGCGCGTCGTTTCCGTCGCCGCCGACGGGTCGAGGTCGCGAAAGACGGTGCGACCAAGCTGATAGACGTTGTCGGCGCGCGCCAGGTTTTCCGGCGCGTCGACGCTCGCCAGCTCGACCGTCCCGGCAAAGCGGATGCCGTCGTCCATCTGGTTGATGCCGCAATGACGCTCGCCGTGCAGCACCGGCCGCGTCAGACCGGTGTCGATGCCATGGAACACCGTGTGATAGCCGCGCTCGGTATCCAGCAAGACCTTCAGGCCCATCATCTTGGCGACCCGCGCCGACCAGGCGCCCGCGGCGACGACAAGCCGATTGACGGCGATGTCGTCCTGGTCGGTTTCCAACGCCGTCACCTTGCCGTTGCCGTGCTGCAGGCCGGTGACCTCGGCCTGAACGATCGTGCCGCCATTGGCGACAAAGTCGTCGGCCAGACCGCGCGTCAGCTTATAGGGGTTCACAGTGCTGTAGCTCTGCGGCAGATAGGTCGCGTGCTTCAGCTTCGGGGTCAGCACCGGCTCCATCTGACGCAGTTCGTCGGCGCCCAATTCCTCAAGTGTCGCGCCCATACTTGTCAGGATGCCGCGCACCTTGGCATCACCAGCAAAACCCTCATCGGTTTCATAGACCAACAGCATGCCGTTGCGCCGTATCAGCGACGTGACCGGACTGTTGGCCGCCAGCTCGTCATAGGCGGCGGTCGTACCATCCAACAGGTCATAGAGCGCACGGGCGCCAGCCATGCGGCGGTCATGGGGCGCCGCACGCATGAAGTGGAAGAGCCACGGCGCCAGACGCGGCAGGTAACGCCAGCGAATGATGAGCGGACTGCTGCTATCGAACAGCATGTGCGGGAGGTCGCGCAGGACACCGAACGATGGCAAGGGTATCGCCGAATCCGTTGTGCAGATCATGCCGGCGTTACCAAACGAGCATGACATGCCGGGCTCGACTCGGTCGACGATGGTGACTGTCAGCCCGTCGCGCTGCAGGAAGAGACCGGCGCAAACACCGACAATGCCGGCGCCGATGATGGTGACGTCCGAATTCTCGGTCATGCGCGGCTCACGTGAACCGGTGGTGTACGACCCTGCCACGACGACGCCTCTTCGATCTGCGCGGCGAGGGCGAACAACAGGCCATCGGCGTTTTTCGCTCCGCCAAGCTGACTGCCAAGCGGCAGCCTGTCCTCGTGCCAGATGGACGGGATGGCCAGTGCAGGCAGGCCAGTGATGTTGTGCATGGGACTGATCGCAAAGTATGGCATCTCGTCCTGCCAATAGGCCGGACCATAGGGTCGCTCGCGATCGGGGTTGGCATAACCGATTTCGAACGGCGCGCCGGTTACGGCGGGCATCAGCAGGATGTCGTAGTCGGCCATGAAACGATCCAGCGTGACCGTCATCGCCTCCATCTCCTTCAGGGCGTTGAAAAGGCGCTCCATGGTCATGTCGTTGCCGGCCTCGATGGCGGCCAGTGTCATGGCTTCCAGAACGTCCGGCCCGGGCTTGCGGCCCATCGAGCTTTCGAGGCCGCTTATCAGCGCGGCCACGCGCGACAAGAAGAGCTCGTAACCGATACGATGGGTTGTCAGAACGTCGATGTCGGGTACCGCTTCCTCGACATGATGGCCGAGCTCCTCACAAAGGCGCGCGGTCGCCTCGACCGCCGCGATGCACTCAGGTGCGGTGACCATGTCACCGGGCAGTTGCCGGCAAAGAGCGATGCGAAGACCCTGGGGCGGACGCTTCATCATCTCCAAATAGCCGGGATCGGGGCGGTTAACGGCGACATAATCACCGGGTCCGGGACCGGCCATGGCATCCAGCATGGCGGCGGAATCGCGCACCGAGCGCGACAGGACGAAATGCATGGAAAGCCACACGGTCGCGTCGCTGGCGTCAGGCCCCTTCGGCACCAAACCTCGCGACGGCTTGAGTCCGACCAGTCCCGTCCAACCGGCGGGAATGCGGATCGAACCGCCGGCATCGCTGCCATGGGCCATGGGCACGATGCCTGCCGCAATCGCCGCTGAGGCGCCGCCGCTCGACCCGCCCGACGAAACACTGAGGTCCCATGGGTTTCGGCTCGGGCCATGCAGAAGCGGCTCGGTGGTGCCGCTCAGGCCGAACTCCGGCGTGTTGGTGCGTCCGACCGCGACGACGCCGCTGGCACGAAATCGGCGCGCCAGTTCGCTTTCACGCGGCGTCACAAATCCCTCGCCCATGCGACTACCCATGTCGCAGGCAACGCCCTGATACCCGTGACCAAGGTCCTTGAGCAGAAACGGGACACCGTGAAACGACGCCTCGGTCCCGGTTTCCGCGGCAGCCAACGCGCTCGGCACGTCGCCGATTACCGCGTTGATCTCGGGGTTGACCGCATCGATCGCCTGGCGGGCGAGGGCCTCCAGTTCCGCCGGCGTGATTTCGCCGCGGCGGACCAGATCGGCCAACCCCATGGCGTCATAGGACGCATACTCACCGAGATTCATGAAGGGCTTCCAAGGAGTAAGAGCAACACGAACACCACCATTGTCACATCACCAGCGACGTCTTGGGAAGGTATCGGTTCAGGTGTCTCTGGCGAGGCTCTTGCGCAGGAATTCCAACGCGCTGATGACCGCGTAGTTGCGCAGGCGGCGCCGGTCGCCGGGCAGCGCGACGGTCGTCGCCCAGCCGCCCGCAGACGAGGCGATCGCCGCGAACACGGTGCCGGGCGCGAAGTCGTCGTGATGGCTGGGCGTCACGGCGGCAAGGCCATAGGCCGCACCAAAATGCGCGCGGGCCTCCTCCGCCATGGCAATCGCATCATCCTCCTGCGCCACATGGTCCTGCACGCCCTTGGCAAGTGATCCGGCGAAGACCGCAAGTTTCGGGTCGACCGCTGTCATGCGGGTTGCCATCAAGCCGCCTGTCAGGCTTTCGTGAAGTGCGAGCGTTTCGCCGCGACGACGCAGCCTCTGCAGCACGACCGACTCCATCGTCTCGTCGTCTACCGCGAAGATAATGTCGCCCAGCGCCTCCCTGACTAACGCTTCCTCGGCTGACAAGACGGCATCGGCCGCGGCCTCGTCAGCCGCCTTGACAGTCAGCCGGACCTTGAGCCCTTCGATACCGCTTGCCTGAAAGGCGATGGTCGCGTGGCCAGTCTCGTCGAGCTTGTCGAGATGGGGCTCCAGCGTTTCGGCCAGACCGGATTCGCTCATGCCCCATGTCTTCAGAATGCGGCTGCGGATCACCGCGGTCTCGCCGCTGCGTCGTCTGAGGTCGGGCAGGATGGTGCCCTCCATCATCTCATGCATTTCATAGGGAACGCCCGGGACCGCGTAGATCACCTTGTCGCCCACCGGACAGACCAGGCCCGGGGCGGTGCCCGGCATCTCGGCGATCACGGACGCGCCTTCCGGCACATCAGCCTGGCGTTTGTTGTTGTCCGTCATCACCCGGCCACGCGCCTCGAACATCGCGCGGATCTTATCCACGATCGCCTCGTCACGCATGAGCGCGACACCCATGACGTCGGCGATGACGTCTCGGGTGATGTCGTCTTGCGTCGGGCCCAGGCCGCCGCAGCAAATGACCGCATCGGCGCGATCAAGCGCCTGGCGAAGGCAGAATGCGATACGCTCGGGATTGTCTCCGACCTTGACCTGGAAGTGGCAATCGATGCCGGCCAAAGCGAGTTGCTCGCCGATCCACGACGAGTTGCTGTCGACAATTTGGCCCAACAGCAGCTCAGTGCCGATGGCAACGACCTCACAACGCATAGAAGCTACCTCGCAGAACAGAAGAACGGAGATATACTGAACCATCGACCCGACGACGATGGAGACCCAGCATGGCAGGCAACCTGAACGTCGTAGCGCCGGACCTGGCCCACGATGCCATGGCCGAGGCGCTTCTGGAACACGGCTATATCGTTATCGAGGATCTGGCGCCGGACCTGACCACGCGCGCGCTTGCCGAGCTGGCCCCGCAGATCGAGGCCGCACCCTTCGGCAGCACCGAGTTTCTAGGCCTGCGCACCAAACGGCTCGGCAGCCTGTTTCGCCGTTCGAAGGCGGCGCAAGAGATGGTCATCCATCCGACAGTCATGGCGCTGTGCGACAGTCTGCTGCTGCCCCATTGCGCCCGCTATCAGCTTAACTTTTCGGGCGTCATGCACCTGGAACCGGGTGCCGAGGGGCAGACCCTGCACCGCGACGGCGTGCTCTATCCCCTGCTCCATCCACACCCGCCGATGGTCATGCCCGTCATGTGGGCGCTTTCCGACTTTACCGCGGAGAATGGCGGCACACAGATCGCGCCGGGCAGCCACATGTGGGAGCACGATCGCGTACCCTTCACCGACGAAGTAGTCAGCGCCGAAATGCCGGCCGGCTCGGCCCTGATCTACACCGGTGGCCTCTATCACGGTGGCGGTCCCAACAGGGGCAACAGCACGCGCACCGGCATGGCGCTGCAGTATTCCTTGGGCTGGTTGCGCCAGGAAGAAAACCAGTATCTCGCCAACCCGCCGGAGGTCGCGAGAGACTACCCGGAGCGACTGCAACGGCTGATCGGCTATGACTTCGGCGGCCCCTATTTGGGTTTTGTCGACGGTGACAATCCGCATCGGCTTCTGGAAGGCGATCGCGACGGCGTCGCCGAGCGCACCAACGCGGAACTCGACGCAGCGGCCGACAAAATCGAATGGCTTCGCTGGGGTGATATGGCGGCCGTTGCGACGCCCGATCGTGTTGGCGAGATGGCCGACGCCGCAACGAAGCGGCCCAACAACACCTAGATCCGCTCTGCTATGACGTTAGCCATGGTGGTTGCGGCAAGTCGTGGAAGAGCTCGCCGAGACCGGTGCTGTAGCCCTCCCGCAAGCTGATCAGATAGGCGTCGTCGGCCTCGATACGCCGATAGGTCTCAGGCATCAGCGTGTCCTTGCGATAGCACAGAAGATCGATCGGCGGCGCGACCGAGAGGTTGCTGCGGATCGTCGCGTCCATCGACAGCACGGCACACTTGCAGGCATCCACCAGATTGGTGTCGTGGCGGATCATGCGCACCAGGATCGGTTTGCCGTACTTCGTCTCACCGATCTGCAGAAACGGCGTATCGTCGCTCGCCTCGACAAAGTTTCCGGCGGCGTAGATCTCGAACAGCCGGTGGGACTCACCGGCGATCTGCCCGCCTAGAATGAAACTGGCGTTTGGGTCGCCATAGGGTTGGACATAGCTGGCGTCGCGCGCCAGAACCTTCCTCAGCGTGTCACCCACCAGTTGCGCGGCATCGAACAGCGTCTTGACCGACATCATGGTCGGTCCTTCGCAATCGTCACACTCCTGCTGCAGCATCGTCACGACGGCCTGTGTCGTCGCCAGATTGCCTGACGACATCAGACCGAGCACGCGGTCGCCTTCGCGATGGAAGAATGTCAGCTTGCGGGCAAGCGCAATCTGGTCAACGCCGGCATTGGTTCTGGAATCGGCCGCCAAAACCAGACCGTCATCAAGAAGGATGCCCACACAGTACGTCATAACGGCATTCTAGAGTAGTTCCTGCTTTGATGGCATCGCTTCGCGAGGGAGCCGAGGCATGTGAATCTGCTCTACTCATAGATGAAGAGCGGATTCACATGGTTAAGTGGAAGCGCGCGGCGCCCCCACTTAACCATGATCCGCTCTAACCGGGCTTTCGCTTGATACCGACTCCCTGGCCCGATTCCGGTGGGCGGCCCAGTTTCTCGTGGGCCGCGTGCACCGTTTCCATGTGCTGGCGCGTCGCGTCGGGGAATACAGCCGATCTGCGTTGTTCCATGTCGATCTGAATCTCGATTATCTCATAAAGCGCGGCCACGTAGTCATCGCGTGTCTGGTGCATGTGATGAAAGGTGACGAGTTTATTGTGGTCGCAGTCGACCAGTTGCGATGTCACCAGCAGGGGATCGCCCAGCATCACCTCACGGCGGAACCACGACGTCTCCTGCAACGCGAAGATCGTGTGGCCCCGCACCTTCAGCGCCTCCCTCGTCAAACCGAGATACTGATAGAACGCTGTCACGGCCTGGTCGAAAACATGGGTGTATGAACGGATCCCCATGTGCCCGTTGTGATCGACCCAGTCCGGTTGAACGGTGGCGCAGAACTCGGCGAAGGGTGCCGGTACACTCATACGAAATTCCTCAACAATGTCGGTGATGGATTAGACGCGCCGGTGACCATGCGCCAGATGGTGTGTCGACTGCAACCGGCTTCATGCATCGCCGAAAGGCGGCCGAAGGGATGGCTTAGCAGGCACCTAGTGGTCTTTCTGGTTTCGACAACACACGCACTTTGTTAGCCTTGTGTCACCACATGACACTTTCTCTCTCCTTGATGTCTTTCTTGGCTTCAAGGAGACCACGTTTGAAACCGAAAGCCCGCGAGCACACGAAGATGTCCATCATCCGTGTCGCGGTGTGTATGGGGAGGGCTGACATCAATGCACACGATCGTTGTCGGTGCGGGCATTGTTGGTTTGTCGGCGGCTTACGCGCTCCGCAAACGCCAGGTCGACGTGACACTGGTCGAACGCGGCGCGATCCCCTATCACCTGGCCTCCTCCAGCGATCATCATCGGCTCATCCGGTCTCTTTATGGCGAAGATGCAGGGTACTGCGCGCGCATGGGCGACGCGTATGCCGCATGGCATGCGATGTGGCGCGACCTGCGCCAGCCGTCCGAGCGCTACTTCGCGGATACGGGCACACTCGCCGTCTGCCGTGAGCCCGGCGACTATACGGATCTCTCCCGCGAGACCATGGAACGTTTGGGCTTGCCCTTTGAGCGGATCGACGACCCCGGCGAGATCGCCAAACGTTTTCCGTTTGTGGAAGTCGATGGCATTGCCTATGCCGTTATGTCTGACGGCGGCGCTCTCAGAGCAGATCGAGTCATGATCGATCTGGTTGAGTGGCTACGCGAAAACGGCACAGCGGTGCGCGAACACTCTCCCGTCGCCTCTGTCGATGTATTCGCTGGTCGCGTGACGCTCGCGTCAGGTGAAATCCTGGAAGCCGATAGGGTTCTCGTGTGCGCCGGTGTCGAGACCGCCAAACTGGTTCCAGACGTCTCTGTCCCTCTCGCGCCGGTGCGCAGCATCATCGCTTACGTCGAACCGCCGGCCGACATCCAACAGGCGTGGACCAACGCACCCTGCTGGGCCGACCTCGGCGGCGACACCATTCTGTGGGGCATGCCCGCCATCGAGGGCCTGCCCATGAAGCTCGGGAATGGCGCTCTGGGCTCGACAGACCCTGACGACAGTAACCGGACGGTAACCCCTGCCGAGGCGCAAGCCCTCCTGAACGGCTATGTCGGGCACTTCAAGGGTGCCGACCGGTTCCGCATCCTCTGGGCACAGGCGAACTACTGGACCCTCGCGCCCCGTTCGACGTTCTTTCTCGAACAGATCGATCGTGTCTTGGTTGTCTCGGCCTGTTCCGGTCATGGTTTCAAGTTCGGCGCGTTGACCGGCCAGGACATGGCCGATGCGATAACGGGGAAAGACTCCGTAGAGACCATCGCCGCGCGGCTCGCCGGCTAGATCATCGCGACGTGCCGGGGACGATCGCAAGACGGTGCCGCTGAACAAGGCGACTTAACGTCGGCTCTTAGTTTGTGTCGGTTGGCAAGTCACGAGCCCGAACCCGTTCGGCGAGCGCGTCGAGAACATCGGCGTATGACGGCTCGATCCACTCTGAGTCCCAGAACCAAAGCCACAGTCCGCGGTCCACTTCATGCTGGACGACCCTTGTGCCGCCGTCGACCGGCTCCAGAAGCCACTGATGGTCGAATGTCAGGAGACCCGGAACACCGCCTGTCTGCCGGATTTCCTTGTGCTCGATCAGCGTCTCGATGGTTGCCGCCATGTCGACACGCGAACCATCCGGAAAACGGACCGTGTTGGTGAGCGTCTCGCCCTCGGCATAGTCACCGGCAACAGCGACGAAGACGGGGTTCCAGTCCGGATATCGGCTGGTGTCCACCAAGACGGCCCAGATCGCGTCCGGCGGCGCCGCAATGACCTTTTCGACATGAAAGGTCTTTTCGGTAAACACCGCCACGGCCACGATGATGACAAGCAGGGCCGGCACGCCCCATTTCACGATAGACCAGCGCATCATCGCCTACACATGCTTGTCGAACCAGGACAGGATATCAGCGGGCTGCCTGCCGATGAAATCGTAGGCGGCAAAGCGGTTCTTTTCGATCTCCAGCCAGCGCATCTCTTTTTCCACGGTCAGTTCGTCAAAGTAGGCCTGGACCATGTCCAGGTTGGTCCATGGATCCTTCTTGTTCTGGACCAGCAGCGTCGGCACGACGATCTTTGCGGCGTCGGGAAGAAAGGACCTGTCTTTGAGATCGAAGCCGAGCCGGCTCGTCGTCAACTTCGCGCCGG
>JBCCIS010000024.1 GCA_039028155.1 Pseudomonadota bacterium | reverse complement strand
GCCGACGAATTGCCTGAGGCACGCATCGCCGCCTTGAGCGGCCCGTCCTTCGCCGCCGATGTCGCGCGCGATCTGCCGACCGCCGTGACTGTCGCCGGCGCGGACGACGTGCCGGCAATCCTGGCCGACGCGCTGACATCGACCAACTTCCGCGTCTACCAGACCGACGATCTGAACGGCATCGAGATCGGCGGCGCGGTCAAGAACGTCATCGCGATCGCCTGCGGCATCGCCATGGGCCGGGGCCTGGGCGACAACGCGCGGGCCGCCTTGATCAGCCGCGGGCTCGCCGAGATGGTTCGGCTCGGCATGGCGCTCGGCGGGCGCCAGGAAACGCTGATGGGTTTGAGCGGGCTGGGTGACCTCGTCCTGACCGCGACCGGCGAGAAGTCGCGCAACTACTCGACCGGCTTGGCGCTTGGCCGGGGCGAGAGTTTCGCCGACATCATGGACGGTCGGGCAAGTGTGGTGGAAGGCGCGGTGGCGGCGCCGGCGGTGCTGGCGCTGGCCGGCCGCCACGGCATCGAAATGCCGATCTGCGCCGCCGTCGATGACGTGCTGGCGGGTCGGCTGACAGTTGACGATGCCGCCAGCACCTTGATGATGCGCCCGTCCGGCGCAGAGTTCGATCATGCCGCCGCGAGCAAGCGCTAACGCAAGGGAACACGATCATGCTTTTTGTCATTCACGCGATCGACAAGGCCGGCGACGGATCGGCACGGCTCGCCAACCGCGACGCGCACCTGGCGTTCGCCGCCGAACACGCCGCGACAATCCGGCTGGGCGGTCCGCTCCTGGGTGATGACGGTCAATCGATGGTCGGCTCCATGCTGGTCATCGAGGCCGACGACATCAACGCCGCCAAGGCTTGGGCAGCCCAGGACCCCTACGCCGTCAACGGCGTCTTCGAGCGGGTCGAGATCCGCCCGTGGAAGGCGGTTCTCGGAACCACCGCAATCAGCTAGGGAGGTTCACCGCATGGCCTACTGGCTCATGAAACAGGAACCCAGCGAGTGGAGCTGGGACGATTTTGTCAAGGAAGGCGAGACCTATTGGGACGGCGTGCGCAACCACCAGGCCGCCGCCAACATCCGCAAGATGAAGAAGGGTGACCGCGCCTTTTTCTATCATTCGGTCGATCAGAAGGCGATCGTCGGCGTCATGCAGGTGACCAAGGAAGCCTATCACGACCCGACCGCCGACCCGGACACCAAATGGGTCGTGGTCGACGTCAAGCCGTTGAAGCCGGTCAAGACACCGGTGACGCTGAAGGAGATCAAGCAGGACGGCCGCTTCGACGATCTGGCCCTGGTACGCCAGTCACGCCTTTCGGTCGTGCCGGTCTCTGACCAGCACTGGAAGGACCTCTGCCAGATGTGCGGCATCAAGGCGTGAGTGTTCTCAGGCGGCGTGCTTTGCGTTGCCGCCTTTGCGCATGGCGATGATCCCACCGACGATGACCAGGGCCATGCCGCCGACTTCCAGCCATGTCGGCTGACGGTCCCAGACCGCCCAGTCGATGAGCGCGGTGAAAATGATCACCAGATAGATCGTCGGCGCCAGGATCACCGGCGTCGCATAGCGGTAGGCGATGATGATCGTCACCTGCGAGGCCAGCAGAGAGAGCCCGATACCGACGATGTAGGGCCAGGCCCACACCTCCGGCATCTGCCACCAGATGAGCGCGAGCGGCAGCGTCATCAGCGTCGAGATCGAGAAGTAAAAGAACATGATGCGCTGGTCGGGTTCGGTCTCGCTTAACCAGCGCACCGAGAGCAGCGCCATGGCGACCATGACCGCGCCGAACAGCGCGATGGGCGCACCCCAGCCGAGTTCGGCGTTGCTGGGATGGAGCACCAGCGCGATGCCCACGAAGCCCAGAACGACGCCGATCCAAACCGGTCCCGTTATCCTTTGCCGGGTTACCAGCCATGCGATCAGCGGCAGGATGATGGGCGCCGAATAGGCCAGCAGCACCGCGTTGGTGAGCGGCATCAGATTGATCGCGATGAAGAGCGCCAACCAACTTGCGCTGCCGCTGAAAGCGCGCAGAACGTGCATGCCGATGCGCCGCGTCCGCAAAGGCTTCAGTCCGTGACGCAGCGCGAACGGCGCCAGGACGACAAAGGCGACCGCGTTCTGGAAGAAGACGTTGACCTGAGCCGGCGAACCGGGCGCCGCCGCCTTGGCGAACACACCCATCAGCGCGAGGCTGGCAAAGGCGAGCGTCGCCATGACGAACCCGATCAGCAGGTTCTCCTCGCGTTTCACTGGCTCAGTGGAGGACAAGGCGGCAGGCGGCGCGTCAGGCAGGCGCGCGGCCGCGGCTGTAACCCTGGAGCATCTCACCGGATTCGCAGACGACCATCATGGCGCGCCAGTTCTCGACGAAATAGTCGGCGTCATCTTTGCCGATCAGTTCGACCATGCGGCCGTAGAACGGGCCCTTGAGTCTTTCATATTCTTCGCGAACCTCGCGCCGGTACCAGGGCGAGGCGTCTTCGACCATGACGTCCACCAGGCCCGCCGCTCTCAGCACCGCTTTGTACTCCTCCAGCGTGCGCATGGCATAGGTCAGACCTTCCATCTTGAACCAGTAACGCATGGCCTCGCTATAGTCGCCCGGCGCCTTCAGCCAGTCGTAGACGGTGACCCAGCCGCCCGGTTTCAGAACGCGCAGGCATTCGGCGAACATACCTTCCTTGTCCTCGATCTGGGTAAAGGCGCCGGAGCTGAACACGACATCGAAGCTGGCGTCGTCGAACGGCAGGGGACCGGCCTCAACCGTCTGGAAGTCGAGCCTGTCCGCGACGCCGGCCGCTTTGCCGTAGGCTACGGCCTTGGCGACCAGCGGCGCTTCCAGGTCGGTGCCGGTGACGTGGGCGTCGTGGTCGCGCGCCAGCACGATCGCCGGACCGCCGATGCCGCAGCCAATATCCAGCACCCGCTTACCCTGAAGATCGAGGCCCGCGACCATGCGGTCGACATTGCCCTTGCCGCCCGGCGCCATGAACCCTTCGCCCCAGATCAACTCCAGGACGGCGATCATGGCGTCGTGGTATTCGTTGTCGTGGCTCACGCGTTCAGCCCGCGCCCGGCAGCACCGCGTCGATCAGGTTGGGCCCGTCGTTCGACAGCGCGGCGGCGAGCGCGCGGTTGAACTGTTCGGCGGTCTCGGCGCGCACGCCTTCGACACCCATGCTGGTCGCCATGGCGACCCAATCGAGATCCGGGCGGTCCAGATCGAACATGTCATGGGCCTTGGGGCCGGGATTCGCGCCAACGTTTAAGAGCTCGCCATGCAGGATGGCGTAGCCGCCGTTGTTCAGGATGACGGTGGTGACGTCGCACTTTTCGCGCGCCTGGGTCCACAGCGCCTGGATCGTGTACATGGCGCTGCCGTCGCCGACCAGCGACAGCACCTTGCGGTCGGGGCAGGCGATCGCTGCGCCGGTCGCCTCGGGCAGGCCGCGCCCAATCGAACCGCCGGTGCCGAACAGCCAGTCGTGTTGTGGCGCGCCGCGGGTGAGCGGATGCAGGTGGCGACCCGAGGTGATCGCCTCGTCGGAGACAATGCAGCCTTCCGGCAGCAGGTTGCCGATCGCCGCGCCCAGGGATTCAAGGTTCAGGTCGCCTTCCATCAAGGCCGGCCGATCGGCCTCGCTGAGGATCGGTTCCAAGTCGCCCGCGTCCAGCTCGTCGGCGAGCCAGGCGAGCGCGCCGGCGATATCCTGGTCGACCGACGCCAGCGTGTGGGGCTGGCAGGTCTCGGGAATCAAAAAACTGGGCTTGCCCGGATAGGCGAAGAACGCGACCGGCACCTTGGTGCCGACAAGGATGACATGGCGGAAGTTGCCGGTCACCGCCAGCGCCTGATCAACGATATAGGGCATGCGCTCGACCGCAACGCGCCCGGCGCCGCGCTCGCAGCGCGCGGCACCGAACTCCGTACGCAATTCGGCGCCGGTCTTCTGGGCGATGCGGCTGGCCATCGCAAGCGCGTCGGCGCGCAGCGCCTTACCGCCCAACAGGATCAGCACCGGGTCGCCGGAACGCAGGATGTCCAGGCAGTCTCGGATGGCGCCTTCGTCGACCGGTTCGGGCGGCAGCACCGCCGGCACGGGCGCGGTACCGGATGCCTCGTTCCATGCGGTGTCAGCGGGCAGGATCAGCGTGGCGATGCGGCCCGGGGCGGCGGAGGCCTCGGCGATCGCCTGGGCACCATCGACCGCGACCGACGGCGCGTCGGACGAGGTCTTGACCCAATGCGACACCGGCCAGGCGATGCCTTCGATATCGGCGGTCAGCGGCGCGTCGTGTTCGATGTGATAGGTCGCGTGCTCGCCGACGATGTTGACGATCGGCGTGTTCGCCTTTTTCGCGTTGTGTAGGTTGGCGAGACCATTGCCCAGACCGGGTCCCGTGTGCAGCAAGGTCGCCGCCGGCTTGTCCAGCATGCGGCCATAGCCGTCGGCCGCACCGGTCACCACGCCTTCGAACAGGCCGAGGATACAGCGCATGCCGTCAACCTTGTCGAGCGCGGCGCAGAAGTGCATCTCCGACGTACCGGGATTGGTGAAGCAGACGTCGACATCACCCTCGACCAGCGTGCGCACCAGGCTTTCGGCTCCGTTCATGGGTCCTCCCTCATCGCCGGCCGCGACCATAAAGCGTTTGCCGCGTGTTTCATAACTTCGCGCCGTATGGCGCTACATGAACGTAACGACGCCGGTCGAGATGTCATACATGGCACCGACGACCATCACATCGCCACTCTCCACAAGGCCACGGATTACCTCGCTGTCGCGCAGCAACTTCGCGACGTTCAGTTTGACGTTGGCGACTGCCACGTCCTGAACAAGCACGTCATCGGTCGAGCTGCCGCTGAAGTCGGGGTCCAACTCGGCGACCGCCGGCATGATGTTGGTCAAGGTGGCGGTAAGATTGCCGAGCTGAACGCCGTCGATGGCGCCCTTCACCGCGCCACAGTTGTTATGGCCAAGCACGACGATGAGTTTGGCGCCGGCCACCGCCGTGGCGAATTCCAGGCTGCCGGTCATGTCGACATTGACGAAATTGCCCGCGACACGCGCGCTGAAGATCTCGCCGATACGCTGGTCAAAAACCTGTTCGTGCGGCACCCGTGAATCGATGCAGCCGATGACCGAGGCCGTCGGGTTTTGGCCCTCCGATGTCGCGATGATCCGGTTCATCGGGTCGCATTTTCGAACGTCGCCGTCGACGAACCGCTGATTGCCGGCCTTGAGCTCGGCCAGAACATCGGCCGGCGTCAGCGATGCCGTAGCGTCAGCGGCAACAGGTTCGCGCGCCGCCGCATCAGACGACTGAACAAGGGCAGGCGCGGCCGCGGCAGCTGGCAGACCGCAACAGACGTGTCGACGGGTCAACATGGCGCTCTCTCCTCTTCGGCGTTGCCGCTTGGTGGGTGGACGATCTCATGCCTCGTCGAGGAACTTCTGATACGTGACAGCCAGTTCCTTGACCGCGGTCTCGTAGAACTGCCGGCCGTGCTCCGGCGTCGACAGGGACGGCAGGCTGCCGATGCGCCCGTCGGGATAGCGCCGCCGGTAGTCGTCGGCGTCGTGAATGCCCGAATAGGCCGGCGCGCGTGCCTCGAAGTTCACGTTCTTGATCGCTTCCGGATAGGCGTACTGGGTCAGCGATACCTCGCTGCAGGTGGCGTGATCGCCCTCGTCGTCGCCATAGAGTTTCTTGCCCAGTTGGCCGACGCCCTTGCCGTCCCACCAGTTGCGCGACGTCAGGCGGATCGGCCGCTTGTTGTCCCACGCTTCGAGGCTGATGTCGGAATAGATCTCGGCGAACCCGGCGTGGATGGTCGCGATGTTGCCGCCGTGACCGTTCAGGAAGAAGAACCGGTCGAAGCCGTGCTTGGCGAGCGACATGACGGAATCGCGCATAACGGCGATCAGGGTCGAGGGGCGAAGGCACATGGAGCCCGAGAAACCCAAGTGATGCTGGGCGATGCCGACGGAGATGGTCGGCGCAACCATGGCGTCGGCCGCTTCACCCAGGCCTTTGGCGACCACTTCGGGGCAGATCGCGTCGGTGCCGATCAGGCCGTTGGGGCCATGCTGCTCGGTCGAGCCGATTGGCAGGATGATACCGGTCGAACGCTTCAGGTAGGTCTCGACCTCCTGCCAGGTACTCAAGTGCAGCTGCATCGCGAGAAACTCCTGCCCAGATCGGGCGCCAGGGGTAGGGGAGAGGGCTGCGGATTCTTGCCCGCGCCGCCCAATGTAGCAACAATGCGCTTACAAATCGCAGAAACGGCCGCTATACGTGCCGCATAAGGGAGGATTGCCGCATGACCGACGACAACGTCTATCCGGTGACCGGGGATTGGGCCAGCCGCGCCTGGGTCGATAACGACAAATATCTGGAGATGTACCAGCGATCGATCGACGACCCCGAGGGGTTCTGGGGCGAGCACGGCGAGCGCGTCCACTGGATCGAGCCTTTTACCAAGGTCAAGAACACCAGCTATGACGGCGATGTCTCCATCAAGTGGTTCGAAGATGGCAAGCTGAACGTTTCGGCCAACTGCCTCGACCGGCACCTGGCCAACCGGGCCAATCAGACCGCGATCATCTGGGAGCCTGACGACCCGAACGAAGACGCGCTTTACCTCTCCTATCGCGATGTGTTCGAGGAGACCTGCCGCATGGCGAACGCGCTCAAAGAGCTGGGCGCCAAGAGGGGTGACAGGATCACGATCTATATGCCGATGATCCCCGAAGCCGCATACGCCATGCTGGCCTGCACGCGGATCGGTGCCATCCATTCCGTGGTGTTTGGCGGTTTTTCGCCGGACTCGCTCGCCAACCGCATCCAGGATTGCGATTCCAACATCGTCATTACAGCGGACGAAGGTCTGCGCGGCGGGCGCAAGGTGCCGCTGAAGGTCAACATGGACGAGGCGCTGAAGACCTGCCCCTCGGTCACGGCGTCTCTGGTGGTCCGGCGGACCGGCGCCGATGTCGCTATGCAGGACGGCCGCGACCACTGGTGGCACGACATGCGCGAAAGCGTCGAGCACGAGTGCCCGGCCGAAGTGATGGGTGCCGAAGATCCGCTCTTCATCCTCTATACCTCGGGCTCGACCGGCAAACCGAAAGGTGTCCTGCACACCACGGGCGGTTACATCGTCTACGCGTCGATGACGCATCAGTACGTTTTCGATTATCACGACGGTGATATCTACTGGTGCACGGCCGACGTCGGCTGGGTCACCGGTCACAGCTACATCGTCTATGGTCCGCTTGCCAACGGCGCGACGACCTTGATGTTCGAAGGCGTGCCGAACTATCCGGACGCCTCGCGTCACTGGCAGGTCATCGACAAGCACAAGGTCAACATCTACTACACCGCGCCGACGGCGATCCGCGCGCTGATGCGCGAAGGCGACGATCCCGTCACGAAGACCAGCCGCCAGACCCTGCGCCTTCTCGGCAGCGTCGGCGAACCGATCAATCCGGAGGCATGGGAATGGTACTACCGCGTCGTCGGCGATGGCCGCTGCCCGATCGTCGACACGTGGTGGCAGACCGAGACCGGCGGCATCCTGATTACACCGTTGCCGGGCGCGACCAAGTTGAAGCCGGGTTCGGCGACCCGGCCGTTCTTCGGCGTCAAGCCGGCGATCGTGAACAACGACGGCGAGGCCCAGGTCGGCGCCTGTGAAGGCAATCTGGTGATGCTGGATTCCTGGCCCGGTCAGATGCGCACGGTCTACGGCGACCACGAACGGTTCATACAAACCTACTTCTCGACCTATCCCGGCCGCTACTTTACCGGCGACGGTGCGCGCCGCGACGATGACGGTTTCTATTGGATTACGGGGCGGGTCGACGATGTGTTGAACGTTTCCGGCCACCGTATGGGGACGGCCGAAGTCGAAAGCGCGCTGGTCGCCCATCCCAAGGTCGCCGAGGCCGCCGTTGTCGGCGCGCCGCACGACATCAAGGGTCAGGGCATCTACGCCTATGTCACCTTGAACCTCGGCGAAGATCCCAGCGACGAGCTGCACAAGGAACTGGTCCAGTGGGTCAGAAAGGAGATCGGCCCGATCGCCTCGCCCGACTGGCTGCAGTGGGCGCCTGGCCTGCCCAAAACCCGGTCAGGCAAAATCATGCGACGGATCTTGCGCAAGATCGCCGAGAATGACTTCGGCAATCTGGGCGACACGTCGACACTGGCTGATCCCGGCGTCGTCGACGACCTCGTCGACAACCGCCAGAACCGCTGAGCGTCATCGCACGTTCGGTGGCGTTGGCACCGTCGCAGCAACTCAGCGAAACGTTCTATCGTACGAAAACCGGGGACGCGGTTTTGTCTAACTTGTCGAAGCTTCTTTCCGTCGCTCTTCTCGTGGTCATGGCATCGTTCGCCCATGACGCACGGGCCGAAGGCACGTTTGTTCTGGAGAAGGTCTTTCCCGTCGACGGCGACCCCGCCAGACCGGCGAGTTGGGCGGCCGACGGCGACAACGTCTACGACGTGCAGTTTGCCGTGCGCTACAACTCCGATGACTGCATCGGAAACTACCGCGTTCAGTTCGTTTTCGATCGCGATGTCACCACGCTCCAGGAAGGTGAGATATTCACGATCGACATCCGAAAGATCTTTGGCGAGCCACCTTGCGGGCACAAGTGGACCGACGCCAGTGTTCAGGCGGCAGGGGGACTACTGCCCGAACATCCAGATGTCCCGACAACCTACGACTACAACGAAAACATCGAGATGCTTCGGGACGGCTACATTCGTTTGTGGGACACACCATCTGTCGAAGCCAGGGTTACCCTGCAGGCTGTGGTCAAAAAAGACACGCCCTACACCAAGTTAGCCCTGTGGGCCGGCGACAACGCGATGTACTTCATCTACCGCTATGTTGCGGACGGTAGCGCCACATCGGGCGGTGACGGTTCCACGGCGAGCGACAGCGATACCCAGCCGAAGAAGGGGGAACACAGCCCCTACTGCGACTTGATCGAGACCTATTACTGCCCGAACGACTCAAGCTACGAGCCGTTCACCGACTACGGTTGGTGGGACGGCGGCAGCGACTGCGGGCAGTCCGGTTTGCCTGCCGGGTTTTACGTCTACGACGTCGATACCTGGTACATCTACGGCAAGATGTGCAAGTAACAGCCGCGGGTCCGATCTAAGCCGCGCTGCTGTTGGCGTCGGCGAAGAAGTCGGGCGTGCGGGCGAACACGCGGCGAACCATCGGCTCGAAAGCTTCAATTGGCATCGACTCGAAGTTTGGGTCGAAGGCGTTCTGGTCGTACTTCTCGCAGAAGTCGACGCAAGCCTGAAAGTGTGGATGGCCCCTGAGGCGGTCGCGCACATTGCGATCGCGGCCGAAGAAGTGATTGTAGTAATAGGTCTGGAATAGCCCGTGGTGTTCGACGACCCAGGCGGCGCGCTCCGAGACATAGGGCCTCAGGATCGCGGCGGCCGTCTCCGCGTGGTTGAAGGGCGCGATGGTGTCGGCGATGTCGTGCATCAATGCCGCGACGACCATGTCTTCGTCCTGATTGTCCTGGAAGGCGTGGGTCGCCGACTGCAGCGCGTGCTCCAGGCGCGTCACATTGAATCCGAAGTCGACGCGCTCGTTGACCTGCAAGAGCGCCAGGAGGTCGTCGGCCACCGGTCCGCTCGACTTGGCGGTGGCCTCGGCAATGATGCGATAGTCCTCGGCCGTGCCGTCGGCCATGTGCGAGAAGCTCACCTTCTTCACGGCGGTCCCTCCACTTGGGTCAGTTCGGGAGGCGATCCTAGCACAGTTTGGCTGTTACCAGTCGGTCGGTTCACGGTCGAAAAAGAAGCCGCCGGTCGGACCGTCATCAGGCAGCGTGGCAAGCCAGACCGCCGTATCAGCGCCTTGTTCGACCGTGCGGATCGCGCCTGCGCCACCCATGCGGGTCTGAACCCAGCCCGGATCGATGCTATTGACCTTGACGCCGTCGCCGGCCTCGCGGGCAAGGCGGACGGTCAGCGCATTCAAGGCTGCTTTCGTGATGGCGTAGGCCGGCGGTCCTTCCAGACCGGCGGCAAACGAACCCCAGTTCGAGGACACGTTGACCACCCGGCCCCAGCCGCGCTTGGCCATGCCCGGCATGAAGGCACGCGCCGTTCTGAGCGGCCCCATCAGGTTGACGTCGATGGCTTCCACCATGGCGTCGGGGCCCGACAGAAGCTCGCCCTCGGCAAGAAAGCCGGCGTTATTGATCAGCATGTCGACCTCGGCGCCCTGGGGCTTGAGCGCCGCGGCGCAAGCCTCGACCGATTGATCATCGGCCACATCCAGCGCGACCGCTGTGACGTCCAGATCCTGATCGCGCAAGTCCTGGGCCGCCGCCTCGCCCGATTGGGGATCGCGAGAACCGAGAAAGACCTTATGGCCCGCTGCGGCAAGCTGGCGGCAGGTTTCCAGCCCGATGCCGCGGTTGCCGCCGGTGACCAAGGCTGTGTGCGTCATGGATTGCCTCCTGCGAAAGACGGGGCCGGAAAGCTAATTTAAAAAGCAAATGATTGCTATATTTCTTTGGCCCTTAGCCGCCGTCGTCCGTCTCGATCATGACCGGTCGGTCGACGGCTAGAACGTGCAGCATCTGGTACATGATCGAGGCGCCGGCCAGCGACGTGACCTCTCCGACATCGTACTCCGGCGCAACCTCCACAAGGTCCATGCCGATAAGGTCGAGGCCCTTGAGCTGGCGCAGCACGTCGAGCGCCACGGTCGTCGTCGGCCCGCCGACCACGGGCGTACCGGTGCCCGGCGCATAGGCGGGATCCAGAAAGTCGATGTCGAAGGTGACATAGGCCTTGTTGTCGCCGACGACGTCACGGATCTGCGCGCCGATGTCGTCAACGGAACGCCGCTGCATCTGCCAGCCGTCGATGACGTTGAAGCCATCCTTGTAGCTGACATGCATGCGGATCCCCATGTGGATCGAGCGCGCGGGGTCGATCAGCCCGTCCTTGGTCGCGTGATAGAACATGGAACCGTGGTTCAGGTTGTCGGTGCGCGACGTGTCGGTGTGGGCGTCGAAGTGGATCAGCGACAGGCCCTTGCCGTGGTGTTTGGCGGCGGCGCGCAGCAGCGGGTAGGTCACGAAGTGGTCGCCACCCATGGTCATGGGGAAACACCCGGCTTCGAAAAAACCACGGGTGTTGGTTTCGACCGAAGACATCATGCGGTCGGGGTAGCCGATGTCGAAGGCATGATCGCCCCAGTCGATAACGGCAAGACGATGCATGGGATCAAAGTCATAAGGCCATTGCGGCCCCCAGGACATGTGGGTCGAGGCCTGGCGGATGGCGCGCGGCCCGAAACGGCTGCCGGGCCGGTTCGATGTGCCGAGGTCATAGGGAATGCCGGACACCACCACATCGACACCGGCCAAGTCGCGGGTGTAACGGCGGCGCAAAAACGACATCGCGCCGGCATAGGTGAAGTCGTCAGCCGTGCCGTAGAGCGATGGTGCCCTGAATGCGAAGTCACCCCGTTCGTTCGTCATGTTGATCCTCCCCCGCCATGTCGATCCGACTCTAGGTCGGATCGCGATTGATCAATAGGTAGAGCAGATTTACGCAGTCTATCTGGCTGGCGAGCGATTCAGATAGACTGTGATCTGCTTCAATCGTCCCCAGCGACGTGGCCAATCTGTCGGCGAGACATCATCGATCGGTAGCACGGACGACATTGGCGGGGCATCATCATGGCGTCCGCGTTCGCCGACCCGCTCATCGCCACAGGAAGTGTCTCGCCATGCCCATTGTTGCCGCCGACCGTTTGCGACACCTGGCCGAGGACACGCTGCGCGCCGCCGGCGCCAGCCACGCGGTCGCCGTGACGGTCGCCACCCATTTGGTCGAGTGCAACATGCGCGGCGTCGACTCCCATGGCGTCAACCGCATTCCGTCTTACCTCGAACTCATCGCATCGGGCTTTATCGATGCCCATGCCGAGCCCGTGCTGCACGGCCAGGAGGGCAACGTGTTGCGCGTCAACGGCGCCGGCGGTTTCGGTATCGCCGCCATGGAGCTGGCGGCCGAGCAATTGCCGGCCACCGTGAGCGGATCGGGCATCGCGGCGGCGGCCATTACCAATTGCGGTCACACCGGCCGCATCGGCGCCTATGCCGACTCGCTCGCCGAGCACGGCATGGTGGCGATCATCCTGGGCGGCGGCGGCCATCAGGAATGGCCGGCGGTTGCACCGTTCGGCGGCGCCCGGGGCCTGCTCGGCACCAACCCCTACGCCTTCGCCATGCCGGGCGGCCAGCACGGCAACGTCGTCGTCGATTTCGCGACCTCGGCAACCGCGCAGGGCAAGCTGGCGGTGGCGCGTGCCGAGGGAAAGGCGGCGCCGCCCGGCCACATTCTCGACCGCGACGGCCAGCCAACTTCCGATGTCGATGCGTTCTATGCCGGCGGCGCCATCCTGCCGGCCGCTGGGCCGAAGGGCTATGGCATGGCGTTGATCGCCGAACTCGTCGGCTATGCGCTGCTGTCAAACCCGCTGGAATACAACTGGCTGATGATCGGTATCGACATCGCCCATGTCCGACCGGGCGGCGGGTACGACCGCGACGCCGCCGACATCCTTGCCAAGGTCAAAGCCGTGCCCGGCATGCCGGGCGTCGACGAGGTCATGATCCCGGGCGAGCCGGAACGCCGGCTGAGAGCCGAACGCCGCAAGGCCGGCGTGCCGGTCGCCGACGGCGTGTGGGACGGCATCGCCAAGGCGGCAGAGGGTGTTGGCATTCACGCAGACGCCTATCTCACCTAACCAGACAACGCTTCGGCCAGTCGAGCCGCGCCGGCTTCAATCTCGTCTTCAGGTATGGCCGCATAACCGAGCGCCAGGCCGTGGCGCAGATCGGCGCGCGACGCAAAGCCGGAGAGCGGCTGGGTCGTGACGTTGTGCTCGAAGGCGAGAGCAGCGGCCTCGCGGTCGCTCATGCGCCGGCGCACGGGGTTGCTAAGCCAGGCGACGAGATGCATGCCGGCATCATCCGGCTGTACCTCCAACAGGCCTGACCATTGGCGCTTGGCGGCGGCCAGCAGGCATTCCTGGCGCGCCGCGTAGAGCCGGCGCATGCGCCGGACATGCGCCGCGAACAGGCCGTCGTCGATGAACCGCGCCAGCGCCGGCTGGGCAATCGACGGCGGATGGTCGTCGACCGCCGCGCGCACCCGTCGTACGACCTCGACCAGGCCCGGCGGCACCACGAGGTAGCCCAGACGCAGTGAGGGAAACATCACCTTAGAAAAGCTGCCGGCATAGATGACCCGGCCGGCGCGGTCGAGGCCCTGCAGCGAGGCGAGCGGGCGTCCGGCATAGCGGAACTCGCTGTCATAATCGTCTTCCAGAATCCAGGCGTCATTGCGTTCCGCCCAGTCCAGCAGTTCCAGCCGGCGGCCCAGCGACATGGTCGTGCCCAACGGATAGTGATGCGACGGCGTCACGCAGACGAGGCGGGCGCCAGGCGCCAACCGTTCGCCGGCGGCGACATCGATGCCCTGATCGTCGATCGTCACGGCGATCGTCGCTGCGCCAGCGCCGGCCAACGCGCCGCGAACGCCGGGATAGCTGGGGTCTTCGATCCAAACCTGATCGCCGTGGTCAAGCAGCGCGTCCGCGGTCAGGCGGATGCCCTGTTGGACGCCCGCCACGATGATGACCTGCTCGGGCGCGCAGCGCACGGCGCGCGCGGTCCACAGATAGCCGGCGATGGCGCGGCGCAGCGGCGCGTAACCGCCGGCGTCGCCGCCGACCAGTAACGTGCGGTCGGGCCGCCGCCACGCCAGGCTCAAGAGCCTGGCCCACTGATCGAAGGGAAAGTGCTCGAGATCGGGCACCCCGGCCAGGAACGCCTGATGACGCCGGTCGCGGCCCGGCGCCATCGCCAGCAGCCGCGCGCCACGCGCCGACGGTTCGCCCGGCGTGGCTGCCTGCCCGGCCGGTTCCGTCGCACGCGCCGACAAAAGTTCGTCGGGCAGAATCGTCGACACGTAGGTGCCCGAGCCCACCGTGCCCGTCACGTAGCCTTCGGCCAGCAACTGGTCGTAGGCGCTGACCACGGTGTTGCGCGACACGCCGTGATCGGCCGCCAGCGCGCGCGTCGACGGCAGGCGCACACCCGGCGACAGGCGCCCGGCCAGAATCAGCGCGCACAGCTGGTCATAGAGTTGCCGGTGCAGTGGTTCCGGGAGGCTCCGGTCGAAGGCAAGCGGAAGGACGGGATCGGCGGGGACTGACTTGGCCATGGCATCGCGACCCTTGAAGGGGTTCCTTGATTGGCTCCTTTACTTCGCCAAAAAATGGACCTTGAGGCAAGTCCAATTGACCGACAGTCTGACACCCATGATAGAACTTCCACCGCGCCGGGAGCATGGCGAGGCAGTTCCGCATGCGGTCCGCCTGATCCCCGCCCGTACGCCGATCGACGGCACGCGCGTGCGGCTTGAGCCGATCGATCCCCAACGCCATAGCGACGGCCTCTATCGCGCCGGCCATGAGGGCGCCGACGCCGCGGCGATCTGGACCTACCTGCCCTATGGCCCGTTCGCCGACGAAGCGGACTACGGCCGCTGGCTGACCGGCTCGGCGGCCGCGTTCGATCCGATCTTCTTCGCGGTCCGCATGCTGAACCCGGACCGACTGGCCGGCATCGTCAGCTACCTCAACATCGCACCGGCAAGTGCCTCGATCGAGATCGGCCATATCTGGTTCGCCCCGTTCCTGCAGCGCACGCCGGCGGCGACCGAAGCGCTCTATCTTCTCATGCGCCAGGCGTTCGACGACCTCGGCTATCGCCGCCTTGAGTGGAAGTGCAACGCGCTCAACAAAAAGTCGCGCAACGCCGCTTTGCGCTTGGGCTTTGCGTTCGAAGGCGTATTCTTCCGCCACATGATCGTGGACGGGCGAAACCGCGACAGCGCGTGGTTTTCGCTGCTCGACGAAGAGTGGCCGGCCGTGCGCGGTTGTTTCGAGTCCTGGCTTGACCCCGCCAACTTCGATGACGCGGGCAACCAGAAACAGTCGCTGGGAGCGATGACACAGTCCCTTCGGACATGAGCGACGACATCATTTGGCAAAGCGCCGCCGATCTGGCTGCGGGGTTCGACGCGCGAACCCTGTCACCGGTGGAGGCAACGCGCGCCGTACTCGACCGGATCGATCAGGTCGACCCGGTGATCAACGCGTTCTGTCTTCGCGACGATAAGTCGGCGCTTAAGGCGGCCAAGGCATCGGAAGCACGCTGGGCGGCGGGCTCGCCCCTTTCGCCGCTCGACGGCGTGCCGATCTCGATCAAGGATCTGATCGAGACCAAGGGCTGGCCGACCTTGTGCGGCAGCCTGGCGGTCGATCCGGCGGGACCGTGGGAGCGCGACGCGCCTTTGGTCGCCAGGCTCCGCGACGGCGGCGCGGTCCTGATCGGCAAGACGACGACACCGGAGTTCGGCAATTCCGGTATCACCAACAGCCCGCTTACGGGTCTGACGGTGAACCCCTGGGATACCGGGCGCACGCCCGGCGGCTCGTCGGGCGGCAGCGTCGCGGCGGTCGCCGCCGGCTGCGGGCCGGTCTCGATCGGCAGCGACGGCGGCGGCTCGATCCGCACGCCCGCCGCCTTCTGCAGCCTGGTCGGCATCAAGGCGACCTTCGGGCGCGTACCCCAGGATCACGGCAATGATTTCGGCCAGCTCTCGGCCAGCGGTCCGGTGTCACGCACCGTGCGCGACACCGCCATGACCATGAACCTGATCGCGCGCTACGACCCCACCGACTGGCACGCCCTACCCGACAATGGCTGCGACTATGTCGCCGGCCTGGACGCCGGCGTCGCCGGGCTTCGGATCGCCTATAGCGGCAATCTGGGTTTTGCGCCGGTCGAGCCTGAGATCGCCGCGGCGTGCCGCCAGGCGATTGCGATCTTCCAGGAGCTCGGCGCGACCGTGGTCGAGGAGGACCCGCCGATCGAAGATCCAACGCCATGGTTCGATGTCCTCTGGCACGGATTGGCCGCCGCATCGGTCGATGCCATGCCGGCCGAGCAACAGGCGCGGCTGGGTCACGAGATGCTCGAATCGGCTGAGGCGGGCCGCGGCCTGCCGGCGGGCGACCTGCTGGACGCCGACCGCCAGCGCGGCGAGATGGCGCGGGTGATGATCGACTTCCACCGCCGTTTCGACCTCTTGCTGACGCCGGCCTGCACCGTCCTGCCCTTCCCCAATGGCCACGACCATCCGCCCGACTGGGGCATGGAAACGGATAACTACGAAGTCCTGGTCGGCCCGTTCAACGCGACCAAGCAGCCGGCGGTCACCGTACCCTGCGGCTTCAGCACCGGCGGCCTGCCCATTGGCCTGCAGATCGTCGGCCGGCGCTATGAGGACGCCCTCGTGCTCCGCGCCGCGCAGGCCTTCGAAACCGCCCATCCTCTCTATGGTCGCCACCCCACCCTCTGATTGGCCCCCTTACTTTGCCCAAAGTGGACCTTGAGGCGGGACCAATAGACGGCATGATGCCTCCGTTCCAACCCTAAACGGAGAGTAACCATGACCTGGCGAAGTACGATCTGAACCCACCTAACATCGTATGATGCGACGACGGCGCTGAGCCGTACGACGAACCCGTTGGGCGATCTGCCCGCAGCTGGCTTGACGGGGCGTTGGCTCGTCTGCCGGCTGGATTCATCCGAAACCGACAGACGAACGCATTGGAGATAAAATCATGGCCGAGACAAAAGACGGAACCGTTTGGTCCGAAGACGATTCCCAGCACTTCATCGATTACGGCGCCTACTTCGTGCCGGAACGTGATGTGCAGATCGACACCGTCGTCAGTGTGATCCCGGAGCCAGGCGCCCCGGTGCACATGTTAGAGCTGTGCAGCGGCGAAGGCCTGCTGGCCAAAGCCCTGGCGGCCCGTTTTCCTGACGCCACGGTCCACGCCTATGACGGATCGGAAGCCATGCTGGCGTCGACCGCCAAGAAGCTCGGTCAACATGGCGATCAGCACACGACCAAACTGTTCGACATCGCCGACACGAGTTGGCGCCAGTTCGATCAGCCGTTCCATGCGGTGGTGTCGTCGCTGGCGATCCACCACCTGGATGACGCGGGCAAGGCGCAACTCTCCAAGGACATTGCCGCGGCGCTCGCGCCGGGTGGCGTCTTTGTCATCTGCGACCTCGTCGAACCGCGCACGGAGGAGACCAAGGTCCTGTGGGCACGCCATTGGGACGACGGTGTCCGCGAGAGGTCCCTGGCCCTCGATGGCAACGAGAAGATGCTCGACTTCTTCCGCGAGGATGAGTGGAACCACTATGGCGTGCCGGAACCCGACCCGGTCGACCAGCCCTCGACGCTGTTCGATCAACTCACCTGGCTGAAGGAAGCGGGCCTCGTTGATGTCGACGTGCATTGGCTAAGAGCCGGCCACGCGATCTTCTCCGGCCGCAAACCTGGATAAACGCATGAACGACTTCACCCCCAGCAAGAAGACGCGGGTCAAGCGCCTGCATGAACGTGCCCACTATGACCGCGACACGCTTTACACGGTTATCGATGCCGCGATCATGGGCACGGTCGGCTACATCATCGACGACGAACCCTACGTGACGCCGACCAGCATGTGGCGCGAAGGCGATCATCTCTATTGGCACGGCTCGTCGGCAAGCCGCATGTTGCGCACGGTGAAGACGGGCATCCCGGTCTGCGTCAACATCTTCCATCTCGATGGGCTGGTGTTGGCGCGGTCGGGCATGCATTCCAGCATCAACTACCGCTCGGCGACCTTGTTCGGCCACGCCCATATCGTGGAGGACAAGGCCGCCAAGCTCGCCTCACTCGAGGCCTTTGTCGATCACATCACTCCCGGGCGCTGGCCAACCTTAAGGCCGGTGATGGACCAAGAGCTCAAGGCAACCACCGTGGTTGGTATGGAGATCGACGAAGCCTCGGCCAAGATCCGGGTCGGCGGCCCGTCCGATGACGAGGAGGATTACGCCCTCGACATCTGGGCGGGCGTCGTGCCGGTGCGCACGGTGATCGACCCACCGATCGACGACGATCGCCTGAAGGAAGGCGTCCCACAACCGGACCATCTGACCAAGATTTCGTTCGGTTAAGGTAGGTCGGTCAGCGGAATGGGGTCGCAGTACTGATCCTGCGGTTGAAGGCGCGCACAGATGATGTCGGCGTCTTCCTCCGCAGCGATCGGTCCGGCCAGCACCTGATAATAGACGCCGGAACCGCCGCCCAGATCGAGCTTGGCGAGCGCCACGGTCAGGCCGTCGAGCAGATCGGGAAACCGGCTTTGCGCTTCCTGCCAGGCTGCGATCGCATCGTTCTGCTCGCGTTGTGACGCCAGGTGAAGATAGAAACCCGGCGCAGCCGCGGGTGCTGGCGCCGCCTCCGCGGTGGCGGTGCTGGCGAGGTCCGCCGGTGTCGCGCTGTCTGCCGGCTGGAAGGTGACCGGCAGCGAGGCCAGGCTGGCAACCGGCACCAGCGTCACGGTCTCCGGCTCACTCGGACCGGCGGCCGGTGCCACCACCAGATATTCCGGCTGCAACGGTTGAACCCGCTGGCCGGTCCAGCCCTGCTCGGCCACGTCATACCAGCGCCGGGCCGCCGCAAAGTCTTGGACGACACCCAGGCCTTTTTCGTGGAAGTAGCCGAGCTTGAAAGCGGCGCTCGTGTTGCCGCCATCGGCGGCCGACTTATAGAGCGCCGCCGCCGTCGCGTAGTCCCGGTCGACGCCCAGGCCGCGCTCATAGAGGTTGCCCAGGAAGTACCGGGCCAGCGCATCGTCCTGGCGCGCCGCTTCCATGTACCAGGCTGCCGCGCGCCGATAGTCTGGCGCACCGAACACATTGGTCTCATAGAGGTTGCCCATGACCGTCTGGGCGATCGGGTCGCCTTCACGCGCCAGGCGCACGGTCTCCTGCACATCCGGGTTGTCCGGCAGCGAGGCATCGGAAAGACGATCAGCGCATGCGCCAAGCAGCAGTGTCGCTGCCAGCAAACCCTGGCGGCACAAGCGCCCGACATTGTTCATGCCGGTCAGAAGTCGGAGACCCGACCGTTGACCTCCCAGTCGCCATAACGCGTGGGCTCCGGACCCTTGGGTCCGCCGACCTCCTCGGGCAGCGGCTTGCCGTCCGGTCCCAAACGTTGGGTCGCGGGCTTCTTGCCCGTCTCGTCAGGTGTTTTCTTTTCGTCACTCATGCTTATCGGCCGATTGTCTGAACGCGATCGGGATCGGAGTACATGCCGGGTTCATACCACAGGGAGCACTGCGCCAGGCTCAATATGGTGGCGAGCAGAAGATACGCGAACAGATTGGCGCCCAACACCATCGCGTTGGCGATATGCTCGCGCAGCGTGGTACCGCTCGTAAACGCGCCGAACAAGTTGGTATAGGTCTCTTGCGCATCGATTGTCGGGTCGTGATCGAACGTCTTCGGCCGGTTGGCTGCGGGAGTCTGATAGGCCCTGGGCGTCGTCGATCGCGCCGCACGGCGCAGCATGGCTGCTTCTTCGCGGCGTTTGCGGGCCTTTTCGCTCTCCATGACCTCGGGCATCGCTTCTCACCCTTCCGCCTCAGGGTAGTGGATTGAGGGCCTTGGGTCCAATCGGCGGCCCAGCATCTTGACCGGCGGGCACCGCCATCCCCACATGCATGTCCAAGAAAAAAGGGGCATAGGAACGGTAGAGAACATGAACCAAATCAAGACCTTCATGTTGATGGCGGCGATGACCGCGCTCTTCATCGGCGCGGGTTTCCTGCTGGCCGGCGAGGCCGGCATGCTGATCGCGCTGGTTGTCGCCTGCGGCATGAACCTATTCGCCTGGTGGAACTCCGGCTCCATGGTGCTCAGGATGTACAAGGCGCGCGAGGTCAACCGCCAGAACGCGCCGGAATTCTATGGCATCGTCGAACAGCTGGCCCAGCGCGCCGAGCTGCCGATGCCCAAGGTCTATATTATCGACACGCCGCAGCCCAACGCGTTCGCCACCGGACGCAACCCGGAGAACGCCGCCGTCGCGGCGACGACCGGGCTGTTGAAGGCCATGACGTCGGAGGAAATCGCCGGTGTCATGGCGCACGAACTCGCGCATGTGAAGAACCGCGATACCCTGATCATGACAATCACGGCGACCATTGCCGGCGCGCTGACCATGCTTGCCTCCTTCGCCATGTTCTTCGGCGGCAGCCGCAACAATCCGCTCGGCATCGTCGGCGTGCTCTTGATGATGATCCTGGCGCCGATGGCAGCCGGCCTGGTGCAGATGGCGATCAGCCGGACCCGTGAGTACGAAGCCGACAAGATCGGCGCGGAGATCTGCGGCCATCCGCTATGGCTGGCTTCGGCGCTCGAAAAGCTCGAGCGTGGCTCGCGCATCGACAACCGCGAGGCCGAGGACAACCCGGCGACCGCCCATATGTTCATCGTCAATCCGCTGCACGCGCACAGCGTCGATAGCCTGTTCAGTACCCACCCGCGCACCGCCGAGCGCGTCGCGCGCTTGCGCGCCATGGCCGGCGCCGCGGGGCCGTGGGGCTAGCCGGCACCTCACCGTCACGGCACTATGGCGCCATGACCAAATGGACGACATCCGGCGGTGGCGGCCGAGATCATTGGCAAGAGGTCTTGTGTCGTGAGCACTGTCACCTCGCCGTGCGTCAGGGCGGCGCGTGACGCCTGAGAATGCCCGGGCGGTGGCACTTGGCGCTGTCGGGTCCGTGCTCGATCACCGCCGCCCGCTCGACGATGTGCTCGAGACAGACAAGGTCTTCGGCAAACTCGAACTGCGCGATCGGGCGCTGGCCCGCGCCGTCGCATCAGAAACCTTGCGACGTCTGGGCCAGATCGATGACCTCATCCGCTCCTGCCTGGAGCGTCGCCTGCCCAAGCGCGCGTTGATGGCACGCCAGGTGCTGCGCATCGGCGTGGCGCAGCTCCTGTTTCTGGATCTGGCGCCGCACGCCGCGATCTCGACCTCCGTCGATCTGGCGAAAGATGTCTGTCCGCCCTTCGCCAAGCTGGTCAACGCCGTGCTGCGCCGACTTCAGCGCGAAGGCCCAACCAAGATAGAGGCCCAGGATGCAATCCTGCTCAACACACCCGAATGGCTCTTCGATAGTTGGACGACTGCCTATGGCGAGGCGACGGCACGCGCGATCGGGGCGGCCCATCTGACCCGCGCGCCGCTTGACCTGACGGTTGTCAGCGACGGCGATGAATGGGCCCGCCGCCTGGAGGCCGAGCGCCTGCCGACAGGATCCCTGCGTCTCAAGGCGGGCGGCGACGTCACCGACCTGCCGGGCTTCGCCGAGGGCCGCTGGTGGGTGCAGGACGCCGCGGCAGCAATGCCGGCCCGCCTGCTCGGCGATGTCGCCGGCCAGTCGGTAATCGACTTGTGCGCCGCGCCCGGCGGCAAGACGGCCCAGCTCGTCGCGGCCGGCGGCAAGGTGACCGCGGTCGATCTCTCCGACCGCCGCCAGGCGCGCCTGGAGGAGAACCTGAAGCGGCTTTCGCTGACCGCGACACCCATCAGCGCCGACGCCACGACGTGGCAACCGGAAATGCCCGCCGATGCAGTTCTAATCGATGCGCCATGCAGCGGCACCGGCACCATCCGGCGCCATCCCGATATCGCCCGGACCAAACGCCCGGATGACGTCGTACGCCTGGCCGACCTGCAAAGACGCCTGATCGACAATGCGATCTGCATGGTCAGGCCCGGCGGTCTGGTGGTCTACGCGGTCTGCTCCCTGCAGGAAGACGAGAGCGCGGCGCAGACCGAAGCACTCTTGGCGCGCTGTGACGATGTCGAGATTGTGCCCGTCACACCGGCCGAAACCGGCGGCGATCCTGACCTTATCGATGGCACGGGTGCGCTGCGCACCCTGCCTTGCCATTGGCCCGAACGCGGCGGGCTGGATGGCTTCTATGCCGTTCGCTTGCGGCGGATTCGCTAACCTGTTACCTCATCGTCATGCCACAAGCTATTCGCATCGCGCCTTCCATCCTGGCGGCCGACTTTGCCGCGATGGGCGAGGAGATCCGGGCCATCGATCAGGCCGGCGCGGACTACATCCACGTCGACGTGATGGACGGTCACTTCGTGCCCAACCTCACCATCGGCCCGCCAGTGATTGCCAAGCTGCGCCCGCATAGCGCCAAGACATTCGATGTCCATTTGATGATCAGCCCCGTCGACCCGATGCTCGACGCCTTTGCCGATGCGGGGGCGGACATTCTGACTGTGCATCCAGAAGCCGGCCCGCACGTGCACCGTTCGCTTCAGCGCATCAAGGCACTCGGCAAGAAGGCCGGCATCTCGCTCAATCCGGCAACGCCGGCCGACGCGGTTGACCACGTGCTCGATCTTGTCGACCTGGTGCTGGTTATGAGCGTCAATCCCGGCTTCGGCGGTCAAAGCTTCATCCCCTCGACGCTCGACAAGATCATGGCGCTGCGTGCAAAGATTGATGCGACCGGCCGCGACATCGACCTGGAGGTCGACGGCGGTATCACGCCTCAGACCGCACCCCAGGTCATTGCCGCCGGCGCCGACGTGCTGGTTGCCGGCAGCGCCGTCTTCACCGGCGACGCGGCGGCCTACGCGACCAATATCGCCACATTGCGCGGCTAAGCCGTCCCGATGGCCAGCGGAGGCGAGATCGCGCGGCGCCGTCGGCGCGCTATGCGTGGACCAATCGATTCACTGCGCGCGATTGCGTTCGCCAGTCCGCTCTACCGCTTCACCCTGGGCGGACGCCAGCCCGAGCGGCTCGCCCAGGCACCGACCGATCCCTGGCCCGGCGATGCCGAACGCGCTCGCCTGATCATGCAGGGCACCTGGCGGTTTGCCGGCCAGACCCTGCAGTTTGACGGCAAGCCGGGCAGTGTCGAGTGGTACCCGCCGGAAGCATGGGACGGTTGGGTCGCCGAGCTGCACGGCTTCCAATGGCTGCGCGATCTGCGGGAACTGGGCGGCGAGGCACGTGGCGCGGCGCGACACGCCTGCGCCAATTGGATGGCCGAATGCGGCAGCTGGGAACGCTTCTGCTGGCGCCCGGACATTCTGGGCCGGCGCCTGGCGGCCTGGTTGACCCATGGCGGTTTTCTGCTGAACGGCTCCGACATCCTGTTCCGCCGCCGCTTTCTGCAGAGCCTGGCCGAACAGACCCGCCACCTGGCCCGCGTCGTCGGCCACGGGCCCGAGGGCATCGGCCGGATCGCCGCGGTCAAGGCGCTGCTTTACGCCGGCATGACCCTGCCGGGCGCCGAACGACGTCTGCCCCAGGGCCTGCGTCTGCTGGAGCACGAGCTTGACCGGCAGTCGCTGCCCGACGGCGGCCAGGCCGAACGGAACCCGAGCGTGCAGTTCCAGTTGATGCGGGACCTCGTGGAGATCCGCTTCGCCCTGATCGCGGCCAAGAAACCGACGCCGGATTGGCTGCAACTGGCGATCGACCGCACCGCGCCCATGCTGCGCTTTTACCGTCATGGCGATGGCGGGCTGGCGCTCTTCAACGGATCGTCGGAGGAGCAGGCCGAGTTGATCGACAACGTGCTCGCGCTGGGTCAGGCGACCGGCAAACCGACGTCGCGCGCGCTCCAGACCGGTTACGAACGGATCGTCGCCCGGCGCACCTTGTTGCTGGTCGATTCTGGTACGCCGCCGCCGGCCGACTTTGCCGGCGAGGCCCAGGCCGGGCCCCTGAGCTTTGAGATGAGCATTGGGCGCGAACGGATGATCGTGAATGTCGGCGCCTATCGCGGCCCGAACACCGAGTGGCGGGCGGCGTGCCGTGCGACGGCGGCGCATTCGACCCTTGGCATCGACGACAATAACGCCGTCGAGTTCCGCGCCGATGGCACGTTGGGCCGCGCGCCCAAAGAGATCGCGATCGAACGAGACGAACAGGAAGGCGCGACGTGGCTTACCATGAGCCACGACGGCTACCGCGCGAACAGCCGGCTGATGCATCGCCGGCGCCTTTTCATGAATGCCGACGGCACCGATCTGCGCGGCGAGGACATCGCCGAAGGGCCGGGCGGCGAACAGTTCACCCTGCGCTTTCACCTGCACCCGGATGTCCAGGCCGCCGCGATCCGCGACGGCGCCAGCGTCCTGATGCGCCTGGGCTCGGGCGAAGGCTGGCGGTTCCGCGCCCAGGGCGGCGTGGTCTCCGTCGCCGATTCGATCTATCTGGGCGGCAGTACCATGCGCCGCACCAGCCAGATCGTTGTTAGCGGTGGCTTGAACGGCGAATCCACCACCATCAAATGGGCGATCACCGTCCTGCCGAAAGAAAAGAAAAGCCGGCGGAAAAAGAAATCCGCCGGCGATAGCGAGACCGCGTAGTCGCCGGTTAGCTCGTCTTCAATCCCAACAGCTCGAGTTGACGCTCGATGACCTGCTGTTCGTCATAGAGCGTTAAGGCCCGTTCCCGGCCGGCCTCACCCATGCGCGCGCGAAGCGCCGGGTCGTCGGCAAAGCGCGCAAGGGCGTTCTGCAGTGACCGCGCATCCTTGACCGGCACCAGCAGTCCGGTCTCGCCGTCGACGACTTCCTCACGGCTGCCCCTGACATCGGTCGCGACGACCGGCAGGCCGGTCATCATGGCTTCGATGATCGAGCGCGGCATGCCTTCGCGATGAGACGGCAGCGTGAAGATATCGGCGGCACGCAGCAAATCGGGAACATCGTCGCGCTGACCCAGCAAATGAACGCGCGGGGCCAACATCGGGTCGGCCGCGACACGATCCAACGCGTCATCGATGGCATCGGCGTGATCGCTCGCCAGTCGGTCGCCCGCGACCCACAGATGCGCATCGACACCGGCCATGGCGTGAAACAGTTCGGGGTAGCCTTTCTCGGCGACCAACCGGCCCGTCATCATGACGACGACGGCGTCCTCCGGCGTGTCGAGGTCGTCGCGAAGGCGTCGGCGCACGTCGCCATCGCCGGGCGAGAACCTTGCCGTGTCGACGCCGTTGCCGATCGCCTCGACGATGCGGGCACGGGTCAGCTTCAGGCGAAGCGCGGTCTCGGCGTCCTCCTCAGACTGGGTCAACAACACGTCGGTCACGCGGCCCGCGAGCCACTCCAGTGCGATGATCAGACTGCGCTTCGGCCACGCCATGTTTTCGTGAAAGTAGAAACCGTGCGCCGTGTAGACGATATGCGGAACGCCGGCGCGCCATGCGGCGTAGCGCCCGACCAGACTGGCGACCGGTGTATGGACGTGGACGAGATCGAACGATTCATCCTTGAAGAGGCGTTTCAGCGCTGCCGCCGAGCGTCTCTGCGCAAACGGACTCATGCTTCGCTCGATGACGACCGGACGGCAGCGAATGCCGGCGGCTTCAACACGGTCGAGCAACGGTCCCGGCGAGCACACGGCGACGACCTCGTGACCGGCCTCCTGCATGGCGAGGCACAGAGGCAACAGGAACCGGTACATCGTGAAGTCGACCGCGCAGAGCTGACAGATCTTCATGACCAGCCGGCCTCGCGCCGATCCGACCAGGCGGCGAAGCTGATCATCGCCCAAAGGTGCCATGCGGTATCGCGGCGGCCGGACTTCAGATCGTCATACCAGCGCGCCGGCAGGTCCGGCTTGATCAGTCCCTGGCGCTCCAACCGACCTCGGTCTACGGCCCGGCGCGTGAGATCGTCCAGCGGTCCGGTCAGCCAGCGATCGATCGGCAACTCGAAACCCTTCTTCGGCAGGCTGAAGACATCGTCCGGCAGCCAGTCCGAGAAAGCCTTTTTGAGGATCGCCTTGCCTTGGCCAGGTTTGAGTTTCCAGGGACCCGGCATGGCGTTCGCCGAGGCGACGACATGGGGATCGAGAAACGGCGACCGCACCTCGAGGCTCACCGCCATCGAGGTGCGATCGACTTTGGCCAGCATGTCGCCGGGCAGGCCCAGCACCTGATCGCCAATCAAAAGCGCAGTCAACGGATCGTCGGCCGGCGCGTCGCGCCTCGCGATGGCGAATAGCTGTTCGACCGTCGGCGCTTCGCTGGGTACGGCCATCAACACGTCCAGTTCGCCTTCATCGAGCAAACGCGCAAGGCCGGCGCGTCGCGCGATCGCCGGCTTGGCGCCGTGGTCGATAAAACGCTTCAGGCGCCGCGCCTGATCGGTCAGCCGTGATCCCTTACCGTCCGGCAGAGCGCCAACGACCGGTTCGATCAGACCCTCGCGCAGCCAACCGGGCAAGGCGCCATAACGCCCGGCCCAGAACTCGCCCTGATACATGCGATAGCCGCCGAACACCTCGTCGCCGCCGTCACCGGAGAGTGCGACGGTCACGTGCCGGCGGGTTTCACGCGCCAGGATATAGGACGGCAGCGCGGAGGAATCGGCGAACGGCTCGTCCAGGCCGTCGAACATCGGTTCGATCGCGGCAAGCGCATCGTCCGGGCTGACCTCGATCTCCGTATGATCAAGACCCAGATGATCGGCGACACGTCGCGCGGCCGGACGTTCCTCGTAATAGCTGGGAACGCCGGCGAAGCCTACCGTGAAGCTTCTGACATCGCGCGCGTGACGCACCATGGCAGCCGTGACGAGACCGGAGTCGACGCCGCCGGAGAGATAGGCACCAACAGGTACGTCGGCGACCAAACGCGCGGCAACGGCGGCATCGAAACGGTCGGCGAGGTCCCGTGCGGCCTCCGTTTCGTCGGCGTAAGGGCCAGCCGGGGGCGGCGTGACCCAGCTTTCGACCCTGAGGCCGTCTTGCGAAAACCGTGCGAGGTGACCGGGTGCCAGATGACGCACGCCCTGGGCGATCGACCAGGGTTCCGGCAGATAGCGCAGCGCGAAGAAGAGCCGCAAGGCGGCTGGATCGACAGGGCGTTGCGTCGCCTCGAGGCTTTCGAGCGCGACGAGATCGGAAGCGAACGTCAGACGCCGGCCATCACCGGCATAGAGTAGCGGCTTCTTGCCAAAGCGGTCGCGGGCCAGGACGAGCTCGCTGCCGTCCCATAGCGCGAACGCGAACATGCCGTTCAACCGCGGCAGCACGGCAGCGCCCCACTGGCGCCACGCCTTCAACAGCACCTCTGTATCAGACTGGCCACGAAACCGGTGGCCGAGCGTTTCGAGTTCCTGCCGGAGTTCGGCGTGATTATAGATCTCGCCGTTATAGACCAGCGCGAGACCGTCCTCGGTCATCGGCTGGGCGCCGGCCTCGCTGAGATCGATGATGGCGAGGCGGGTATGGCCGAGCGCGGCGCAACGGTCGAACCACGTGCCGTTGGCGTCGGGGCCGCGCGCCTTCAGGCGCGCCACCGCCAGGTCGAGCCGGGGCGCGATTGTCCCGCGGTCGAGACCACCAAGATTGATTTGGCCGGCAATGCCGCACATGGCGGGGCGTCAGGCGGCGGCCGTGCGCCGCACGTGAGAGTGACGCAGAAGGCGGTCGAACAGCGCCTGGAAGAGCGGGCGCGGCAGGACGCGAAAGGCAAGCCACCACAAGAGCAGGAGCGTCGGCGGATAGGTCGACGGCCGCCCCGCCCATGCCTTCTTCATCTTCAGCAGGGACCCCAACCGATAGGTCTCCCGGTGTTTCGCCTGTATACCCGCCCACAGTTCCGCGTAACGCCGGTTCGACAGGGTCTGCAACATGCCGCTGCCGCTGGCGTAGTAGTGGAACAGCGGCTCGGCCATGACATGGCCTTGGGCGCCGGCGAGGCCCAGGCGGATGTTGAAGTCCCAGTCCTCGTAGCCCCAGCGCATGGTCTCGTCGTAACCGCCGACCCGCGTCCACAGCGCCTTTGGTATCAACATGCAATAGGGCAGTTGGTTGAAGAAAAGCTGCTCATAGAGGTTCCAGTTCTTCTGAAGCACCGCCGAGAAATCGCCGAAGACATCGAGCCAGGCGAAGGCAAACGCGTCGTCGCTATCGCCGACCGCATCGAGCGCCTTGGCAACGAAATCCGGCGCGATCCAGTCATCGCAATCCAATGGCAGGACAAAACGCCCCTTTGCCTCTTCGAACGCCCGGTTGCGCGCGCCGGCAAGACCGCGGTTTTCCTGTCGGACGACGCGAACGGACGGATCAAGCGCGTCCAGATAAGCGATGGTGTCGGGATCGGTCGATCCGTCGTCGACAATCAGGATCTCGAGATCGGTAACCGTCTGCGCCCGCACACTGTCCAGCGCGCGATCAAGAAACGCATGCGCGTTGAAACACGGCAGGACAACGCTGACGTCAGGCATCGCTCACACGATCGTCAATCCTGGGCTGGCCGGCAGTCGGCCCAGATCTCGCCCCAGAATGTCTGGCACTCGACGATGTCGAACCCGGCCGCCGTCAACTCATCCTCGAACTCTTTGAGGCGATGTTCGACGAAGTGCGTGCGGTCGGAGAAATAGGTGATGCCGAGCTCCTCGCGCATGGGTACATGCCAGGAGCGTTCATAAAGCGGCACGCGGATCAGGACACGCTCGGGCGTGAGCCGGGTTCGTATGCCCTTCAGAAAGTCGACGCGATGCTCAAGATGCTCGAGCACGTTCGACAGGACAATAATGTCGCAATGGCCGTCCGGCAGGTCTTTGAGCGCGTCACCCAGGACGAAAGTCAGGTTGGCGGGATTGTCCGCGGCCTTGGCCTGTTCGATCAGCGGTGCCTCGATGTCGATGCCGGTGACCGTCGAGGCTGGCCGCGCCCGGGCGATCGAACGCGCGACCGCACCATAACCGCAACCAATATCCAACACGCGCTTGCCGTCGTCGATGCGCGTAACGAAGAAGTCGTGGTAGTTGGTCAGCCGGTGTTTGGGATGAACGCCATCGCCCAACGCCATGGCGCGGTCGGCGATGAGGCGTTCGAGGTCGTCGCTTAGACCATAGAGACGCTTGAGGCTGTCGGCCGGCGCGCCCAGGCGCGATTCCATGGTCATCGCGCCAAACAGGAAACCCCGACGCAGTCGGGCCGGTATCAAGCGCAACGGCAACGCCAAAACGCCAGCGATACCCAGAACGAGACGTTTGGTTGCCGGGCTCATGCACGATTCTCCAACAGTGATTCGAAGACCGTGCGATGACGCCCGATCCAGTGTTCGATGCCGAAGAGCGCGATCGCCCGTTCGCGCGCGGCAGCTGCCATGGTTTCACGGGTTTCGGCGGTCCGTAGCATTGCGTCGGCCAGCGCATCGGAATCAGGCCAGTGCGGTTCGTCCCAGCTTTCCGCGCATGCCAGCCCAAAGCCGGCTTCATCGCCAACCAACTCCGGCACACCGCCTGTGGCCGAATAGATCACCGGCAAGCCGGACGCCATCGCCTCCAGCACCGTGTTCGGGCAGGGATCGTTGTGTTTCGTCATGACGTAGATATCTGCCTGGCGATAGACCGACGGCGCGTCCGCCTGACGATAGGCGCCGGTCAGCGTCACACGGTCGCCGAGACCCAAGTCGGTGATAAGCGCGCGCGTCATCTCTTCGGCTCGATTGTCCAGCATGCCCGCGATGATCATGGCGGCATCCAGCCCACGACGACGCACTTCGGCAAAACCCCTTAGACTTGAGTCGATGCGATAGAACAGATGCTGATCGATCTTTCCCGCGACCAAAAACGTCAGCGGGCGTTCGGGACGTTCGGCGGCGGGCGTGAAGTGATTGGTGTCGACGGCGTTGAACAGCACCTCGCCCGCGCCATCGCGCTCGCCCAGGAAACGGTCGGCCGACCGGCGGCAGAACGCGCTTTGCCAGAAGACATGGTCGGCAGCGTGATAGGCGACCGCCATCTCGCGGTTCTTCGCCTGCCAGTCGCCGGCGAACCAGCCGCCATAAAAGACGCCGTTCTGGTTCAAGACGATGGGCACGCCGCGGCGTTTCAGCGTTTCGAGCGCGAAGGGCGGCAGGTAAGGCGTGTTGCTCATCAGGTAAACGAGATTGTAGCGCTGACGGTCTTCCGGGAAGTACTCGACCAGGCGCTGCATCTTGACCAGCGCGCCGCCACTGTCGCCGGGCCGCGTACCGCCATAGAACACGCGCGGCGCGCCACTGTGCTCACCCGAACGCGTCAATATCTCGAGACCGAGGCCCAAGCGATAGGCGCCGCGCGCCAGGCGTTTGGTGAGCGGATCGCGCAACGCGGTCACGACAACTCACCGATCAAGGGTCTGTAGACGAGGTCATGGTGTTGACGTGCGACCTCGCGCCAGTCACAGGCGAGCACCCGTTCGCGTGCGTTGTCCTTCAGCACGGTGAGCGCATCGGCGTCTGCCAGAAGGTTAACAGCGCGCTCGCCGATCTTGTCGGCGTCAACGTCGGCGAGGCCGCCAGTTCTGCCGTCGTCGATCACATCGGGCGACATGCCCACCGGCGTCGAAACCACCGGCACGCCGGTCGCCATGCTTTCCAGCAGCGCCAGGGGTCCGCCCTCCTCGCGAGACGTGACGAGATAAAGGTCGAGCGCGTGATAGCAGGCGGTGAGTTCGCGCTGGTCCTTCAGGTATTCGTGGTGGAAGGAAATGCCGTGGGACGCCAGTCCCTGTTTGACGTAGCCGCGCGCCGGGCCAGTCAGGAGAACATGGACCGGCCTTTCGCGAGCGATACGCGCAACCGCCTCGACAAACAGATCGGGGCCCTTGATGAGCTTCGGTTCGTTGCCCTCGCCCCAGCCGACACCGTCTTTCTGAAACGAACCGATGCACAGCGCGCCGTCCGGTACCTTGAAGCGCCGGCGCGCCGCTGTCCGTTGCTGGGTATCGGGAAACCGAAAGACCTGTGTGTCGACACCGAGGGGAATGCGCACGATACGCTGGGGATCGACGCCCCAAGAGACCAGCCGCTGTTCGATGATGCTGGCAGCCGTGACGATACGCGACAGCCGGGCCACGGATTCCAGGAAGAGATCGATGTGGCGGTCGATATCGTCACCGTCTTCACGCTTGCCGTGAAAGAAGGAAACAACAAAACGATTCGACCGCGACATATGCGGTCCCCAGGTCAGCCACATGTACTGCGACGCGAAGTGTACGGTCGTGCCGACCATCAGATCCGGCGCCGTGGTGACGGCGGCGGCGCCAGGATGGTTGCTGTTGACGTGCTCGACGATCTCTTCGCCGAACCGTTTGAGCACCCAGTCGGCGCGTTCGACGACGATGTTGACCGGCGCCAGCTGTGGCCGGTAGAGGCCGCAAAGATGGAGCCCGCGCCGCCAGGCGCAGCGTCCGGCTCTCAGGTTACGGGCGGCGAGTTGGCGCAGTTCGCTCAATGACCCGTCGCTTCGGCCTCTGCCATGCGCGCGACGACCTCCGGCATGGTAACCGTGGCCTGCCAGTCCAGGAGCCGCGCCGCCTTGGCTGCATTGCCGGCGTTCTGACGGATCTCGGATGGCCGAAAGAACGATGGGTCGGTTTTCACATGGTCGGCCCAGTTGAGGCCGAAATGGTCGAACGCGGTTGCGACAAACGCCTGGAGGCTGTGCGAGACGCCGGTTGCTATGACAAAGTCTTCGGGATCGTCGAGCTGCACCATGCGCCGCACCGCTTCCATGTATTCCGGCGCCCAGCCCCAATCGCGGTGGATCGTGGTATCGCCAAGCGTCAGCGTTTCCTCTGACCCGGCGGCGATGCGCGCCGCGGCGGCGACAATCTTGCGGGTCACGAAACGGGCGGGCCGCAACGGTGACTCATGATTGAAAAGAATGCCGGACGAGGCATGCAGCCCATAGGATTCGCGGTAGCACAAGACCATCCAAAACGCCGTCGCCTTGGCGGCGGCATAGGGGCTGACCGGTCGAAACGCCGTCGCTTCGTCGGCAGCTTCACCTTCGCCGAGATCGCCGAAACACTCGCCTGAACAGGCGTTGTAGAAACGGGTGTCCGGTTTCGACAGCCGAATGGTCTCGAGCAGGTTCGCGGTACCGGTGACGTTGCTATGGAACGTCTCTAATGGCTGATCGAACGACAGGCCGACCGAACTCTGACCGCCCAGGTTATAGATCTCGTCGGGCGCCACCTCCGCCACGAGCTGCCCGAGCTGTTCGCGATCCAGAGTCGAGACCGAATGTAGCGTGACGCAATCTCTGACACCCAACGTGGCGAGCCCGTCAAACCCGCGATTGGCGGCATCGCGCGAGGCACCGTGCACGGCGTAGCCATGGTTGATCAGGTGCTGCGTCAGATAGGCACCGTCCTGGCCGCTGATGCCGAAGATAAGGGCGGTCCGTTGTGTCATGAATGCTGCGAAGTGCGGATGCGATGCGGCCTTTTAGAGCGGATCGCGGCCGCACGCAAAACCTGTACTCAAGTGGCGCGCTCGACGACGACATAGCCGGTCGGCGCAACCGGCAGCCACCGGTCGGCGCCCAGGCCGGCGGCCAGGGCACGGCCGAAGGCCTTGGGCCAGCGCCGGCGAAGGTTGAAGCGAAGCAGAATCTCCGGGACGGCAATGGCGAAGACATGCAGCAACAGGCTTGGCACGCCGCCGGCGGCAATCACGCGGGTGGTCGATGAGTCGAAGCGCCGGCGCAACGCCGCGCGGGGATACTGGCGGTAGCCGTGCCAGAGATAGGCGGCGAGCGCCCATCCAGCCGGCAGGATGTGAAGTTGAAGCCCGCCCGGCTTGACGAATCCGCGCAGCCTCTCGATCAGCCGGCCATCGTTCGGGATGTGCTCGAGAGCAGAGAACGAGAAGATCAGATCGGCCATCGGCAGCTCAGCGTCATGGGCGTCGGCCTGAACAAACCGGCTTTCGAACATCGGCCAGCCATCGGCCTGAAAGCGGTCGTCGATGTCGACACCGATATACGTTCCGTGGAGCCCGGCAGCGGCGAACATCTCGCGCGCACCACCGCTTCCGCATCCGATATCGATGATGGTTACCGGACGATTGGGCGCCCAGTCGCGCAAGACGGTGGACAGCGCGTGTTCGGAGACGATGCGCGACGGCGACGTCAGACGGTGACGCGCCCGACCGATCTCCGCGGGCGGCAAGCGCCAGCGCTCGACCCTGAGCGGGACGAACGCGTCGGCAATGTTGCGTCCAGCGTTAAAGAGTAGATAGGCGAGCCGCGCGCTAAGCGACATGGCGCCATCACCACAGATTTCACCCATCTGTATCTGGGCGGCGCGCCACGGCCATCAACATGTGGGCGACGACGCGGCCCGGCACGACGGGCGCCAGCCCGAACGCAAGGCCCCGGGTCAATAGCCAGCCATACGGCAGGCCGAATTCATGATGTAACGATCGCAACATGCCCTGACGCTTGTGCATGGGCATGACGTCCAGCACCTCGAACCCGCCGTGGGAGAGCTCGCGCGCCAGTTCCTCGCGGGTCAAGCGCCATTGATAGAAGCGCTCGTCATCGCGTGCTTCGCGATAGGCGCCGGGGCTGCCGAACGAGGCTCTCAGTGACATGCGGATGTTGTCGAACGGCACGGTGATAAAGAGATGGCCGCCGGGTTTGAGGATCCGAAGCGCCTCGTCGATGCAGCGACCCAACCCTTCCTCGAAATGTTCAAAGACACCCCAGGAAAAGTAGACGTCGACACTTGCGTCGGGCAGACCGGTCTCGCGGATATCGCCGACCTCGAACGCGACGTCGGGGAAGCGCTCCTCCAGAATGGCCACAGTGTCGCGGCTGATGTCTATGCCCAGAACATCGAAGCCGCGCTGCTTCAAGCACACCACCCAGTCGCCCAAACCGCAGCCGCCGTCGACGATGCGTGCGCCCTTTGGCAACGCGTCCAGATAGGGCGTCATAACTCGGAATTCGGGCTTCGTCGGGATCTTCGCGACGGCGCCGTCGATAGTTCCCTGGCGCTGCCAAACCTCCGTCCAATAGCGCTCGACGAAGTCCGGTTCGGCAAGACCGGAAAAGTCGGCGCTGGCGATCACGTCCTTGCGCATGCTCAGATTTCCCTCACGCGAACCCGTGGCTGTCACGCCACGCTTCAAACATCAGCACCGCCCAAAGCGCGTTCGCCCAGCCGCTGCGCCCAGCCTGGTGCCGACGCCAGGCGCCCTCGATCGCACCTGCGTTGAGCAGGCCGGCCTCGTCGAGACGGCGCCGATCGATCAGTCGTTCGGCCCATGCTTTCAGCGGTCCGCGCAACCAGGCGCCAACCGGCACGGAGAACCCGCGCTTGGGCCGGTCGAACAAGTCCTTGGGCAGATGGCGATAGAGCAGCTGGCGCAACGGCCACTTGCCCTCGCCGTCGAGCCGCATCACGTGACGCGGCAGCGCAAAGGCGAACTCGGCGATCCGATGGTCGAGCAGCGGGGTGCGCGCCTCCAGGCTGACCGCCATCGAGGCGCGGTCGAGTTTTGTCAGGATGTCGTCGGGCAGGAAGGTCATGGCGTCCAGCAGCTGCATGCGGGCGATTGGATCGGGAACGTCGCCCATCAAACTGCGGTCCCATAACATACCCTGCGGCTCCTTGGCATCGGCAACGACACCACAGGGTTCGCGCCAAGCGCTGACGAGGCGGCGGTAAAGCTCGTCGGTGTCGCCGGCATCCGCCATGCCGGCGTGATGGCGCAGCCGATCGCCCCAACTGCCGGGCAGCGGCGCATCGGCCAGCAGCGCCGCAGCGGCGCGGCGCGCGCCCTGCGGTACCCGCTGGAAACGGCGATGGGCCGCCGTCGCCCAGCCATAGCGCGAGTAGCCGGCGAACAGCTCATCGCCACCATCACCGGACAGCGCGACGATCACGTCCTCGCGCGCCAGGCGACTGACCAGCCAGGTCGCCAGTTGGGACGCGTCGGCAAACGGTTCGTCGTAGAACGCGGCGATGTCATCGACCATGGCAAGGCCGGTATCCGGCGCCAGGCGCAGCTCCTGGTGATCGGTGCCGAGGCGCTCGGCAACATCGCGCGCGTAGCCACCCTCGTCCCAACCCTCTTCGTCGAAGGCGATGGTGAACGTCTTGATCGGCGCGCTGCTTCTCGCCTGCATGGTGGCGACCATCAGCGAGGAATCGATTCCCCCCGACAGAAACGCGCCAAGCGGTACGTCGGCGATCATGCGTTTGGCGACGGCGTCACCGACCAGACCGTCGAGCGTCTTGACTGCCTCGTCCGGCGTGACGTCAAGCGGCTGGTGCGCGCCCTGCCGGGCGATGTCGCGCAGATCCCAGTAACAGTCACTCTTCTGTTCGCCATCGCGGAAGGTCATGGTGTGGCCGGGCATCAGCTTGTTGATGCCGGAAAGGATGGTCCGCGGCGCCGGCACGCAGGCGTGGCGCATGTAAAGCGCCAGCGCATCGCGGTCGATGTCGCGCGGCATGGTGTCGAGGGTGAGCAGTGCCGTCAGCTCCGACGCAAACGCAAGCCGGCCGCCATGGGATGACCAGTAGAGCGGCTTCTTGCCAAGCCGGTCGCGCACCAGGACCAGCTCGCGCCGCGAGCGCGACCACAGCGCAAAGGCAAACATGCCCACCGACCGCTCCAAGGCCGCCTCAAGACCCCATGACGAGACGGCCTCCAGCAGGACCTCCGTATCGGATGCGCCGCGCAGCACCACACCCTCGGCCCGCAGGTCGTCCGCGATGTCGCGGTAGTTATAGAGCTCGCCGTTGTAGGTGATGACGAGGTCGCCATCGCCGGACACCATGGGCTGCGCGCCCGTCTCGCTAAGGTCGATGATCGACAGCCGGCGATGGCCGAGCGTCGCGATGCCGTCGGCCTCATGCCACAGGCCGTCGGCGTCGGGTCCGCGATGAACCAGGCGCGCCGTCATCGCCTCGACCGCGCGCCGCGCCGCGTCAGGCCCCAAATGGGTCTGCCAGTCGATTAGGCCGGCGATACCGCACATGGTCTAGCCCGACACCCGGTTGGCGATGGCGACACCGGGCTGGCGCCACAGCCGGCGTTCGGCGACCACCTTGTCGCGCTCGGCCATCTGATGGTCGATCACCGCCAAGTAATCCCGGCACATGCGCTCGGCGGTATGGTCGTAGTCGTGCATCGACGCCCGATGGTCATCATATGCCTGAATCATGCGGCCGAGTGCATGGTGGAACGTGCGTACGTCCTCGAACACCTCGCCAAAGCCGGTGCAGTACTCAGGCAACGCGCCGGAGTCGCGATACAGCAGGGGCAGGCCGCACAACGCGCCTTCTATATGATGCATGCCGGCGGGCTCGTTGATCGAGGCGGTCAGGTAGACGTGATGGCCGCGGATTTCATCGGCCAGCATGTCGCCGTCCATCGGCGGCAGGTGACGCGCGTTCTTGAAGGAGAACCCGCGCGGCAGGTTGCCGATGTAGGTGAGGTCCAGATGGTCCTTCCACGTCGGCGTGCCGATCAGGCGATCGACCTCTTCATAGACGTCGAAACCCTTCATGCGATTGCCGCCCCAATGATGGGTGACGAGCCGGAGCGGCCCACGATGATCCCACTGTTCCGCACCTCGACTGTTGAAGATCGCGGTGTCGCCGCCATTGAGCACCACCGATGACGGTGTCTCGCGCCGCCAGACATCCAGGTCCTGAAGCCAGGAGGCGATGAAGATCGTGTGGTCGGCGGCATAGTTGGCGCGCTTGAGCCGCCGGTTCATGTCGCGCGTGCCCTTGCGCTCGTCGCATTCGTTGATCCGGTGGAAGACGATCGCCTCCGGCCGGCGCGCCAGATAGCGCAGCACCTTGCCGGCGGCAAACGAGACGTTGGCGCTTCGCGCGCGCGGGTCGGTCAGCAGAATGGCGTCGATCGCCGGGTCCTTGAGGTCGTGGACGACCCGGTCGCCACGCGCTTCCAACGCCGCGCCAAGCGCCTTGGCGAACCTGTTGCCGCCGCCCCACGGCCCGTCCTGCACGTGGTAGCCGATGGCGACGGTCAGCCCCGGCACGGACGTTCCATGCCGGGCGCGCGCAGCACCAGTGCCTCGAGGCCATCATCCATGCGCGAAAGTGGAAAGTGGTCGAGCGTCACCTGACGCGCAGCCTTGCCCAGTCGTTCACGCAAGCCGGTATCGCCGAGCAAACGGTTGACCGACGCAGCCATGGCACGTGGATCGCCCGGCGGCACCAGCAGGCAATGCTCGCCGTCCTTGTAAAGCCCCGGCGCCCACAGACCCTTGATATCGGAGAGGACCACGGGACGTCCGCAGGCCATCGCCTGGAGGCAGACGCTGTAGCCTGTCGGCTGGAATACGTCCTTCAGCGTGACGACAACCACGGTCGCCTTGCGGTAGAGGTCGCGCAGGCCGACGTCGTCGAGCGGGCTTTCGAAATAGTGGCCGCTGGTAACCTCGACATCGCGGCCGGCCGGCACGTCGACCTTGAGCCGGGTGATGATGCGCACCGGCGCGTCGATTGGTGCGGCGGCAAGAGTCGCGAAGTCGCGGCTGGGATCCGAACCGACCGACAGCACGTTCGGTTCAGGTGTCGCATCGCCGTCGCCCGGCGACCAGAAATCCGCGTCGATGCCGAACGGGTAGATGCTGGTCTTCTCTTGTTCCAGCCCGTACCGCCGCACCGCTTCGTCGCGGTCGGCTGGCCCGAAGAACCCAACGTGATCGAGGCCGGCCAGCGCGCGCCGGATATAGCGGTCACCGGTCATCTGGCCGAGCGCCGGTAGCCGATTCTGGATATCCGAAAGACCATGAAAGAGGCCGGCGGCAAAAGGGCGCTTCGGCTGGCGGCCCAGATAGTCGCCGAGGGTCAGGCTGAAATGATCGGTGAAGCTGACAGCAGCCTTTGACTGGCGCCAGTCCTCGGTCATTTCCTTGAGCACACGGTGGCGCCGGCTCAAGCCTGTCAGCCGGCTGACCACACGCTCGCGCAGGTGATCGGCCGACGCGCCAGCGCCCGCATAGGCGCCGTCGGTCTGCTGCCAGCGCGCGTCATAACCGCGCGCGATCAATCCCAGAAACCCATAGAAAAAATCACGGGGAACACGGCCATCGCCCGCACCGATCAGGCGCTGATCGAAGGCGCCCTTGGTGAAGAGTTGAATGGCCGCCGTGCCGCGCCCCAGGCGGCCGGCGGCGCCGTCCGGCACGAGATTCATGAAAAGGTCGACCGATACCAGCCGATCATGCGATTGAGGCCGTCGTCGAGGCCGACGGTCGGCGCGAAATCCGGCACCGCTTCGAAGAGCCGCGTGGGATCGCTGCTCTTGACGAACCGACCCTCCGGTTTCGACCGGTCGCAGGTCAGCTCCGGTTGCCTGCCCGCCAGACGGCAAACCGTTTCAACGAGTTCGCGCACCGACACGGTTTCTTCAAGGCCGATGTTTACCGGCCCATCCGTATAGTCGCGCTCCACCAGACGCCGCATGATAAGCGCGCAATCGGCGGCGTGCAGATAGGTGCGGCGTTGTTCGCCCGAGCCCCAAATTATGACGGGGTCGTTGCCGTCCATCACCTTCTTGACCAGCATCGGGATCGCCTGACTGGACTCGCCGACCCAGGCATAGCGCTCGCCATAGATGTTGAAAGGCCGGACGATGGTAAGCGGCACGCCGGTCTCTTCGGAGGCCAGGATCGCCTTTTGCTCAAGGAACCTTTTGGCCCAGCCATAACCCCGGTTGGCGGCCTCCGGTTCGCCGGAGAAAAGCGGCAGTTCCGATACCGTGTCGGGACCATCATCGGGGTAGACGCAGGACGATGAGGTGACGAGCAGATGGGCCGGCCTGTGCACGACGACCGCGGCCAGCACATTGTCGGTGATCCGTTCGTTGTGGCGCAGGATCTCGCCATGACGCCCGGCGCCGTGACCGACGCCATAGGCGCGGCTTGCCAGATGGAAGACGTACGCGGCTCCGGCCAGCGCCTCGCGCGCCGATCCCATGACCTCCAGATCAACTTCGCGCACGTCGACCTTGCCATCGAGGTGCGCGATGTTCGCGCGCGCGCCCTTTGAGAAGTCATCGACAACAATGACCTCGGCACCGGCATCGACAAGTTGGTCGGCGAGGAAAGAGCCAATCAGGCCGGCACCGCCGGTAATGGCGCAGGTGGCACCCGTAACGCGTGAGGTCACGCGGCCACCATGCCTTCGGCCAAGCGCACGAAACGTTTGCCCCACGGTTCATCGAAGGGCTCGACGACCGTGTGGGTTGCCCGTTCCAGCGCCTGCATCATCGCGGGGTCACGGGCGTTGTCGAGCAGCTCGGGCAGCGAACGCAACATGGCCTCGCGGCTGCGCGCGACCATGACCCCGGGCATCGCATACATTGCGTCGAAGTGAACGCTGGGCATCGCGATGCGCAGGTGTAGCGCCTCCTCGACCTCGTCTTCGGGCAGAAAACACAGGACGGCGTGGCCCAACCGCGCCGCTTCGACAATGATGGTCGAGAGCGGCGACACCAGCGCGTCGATGTTGCACAGCAGGTCGCGGGTGTCGCGATAGTCCGGCAGCGATTTCTCCGTGTTGCCCGCCTTGACCTGCTCGAGATAGCCGAGCATCGAATGCTCCAGCCGTACGTGTTTCCAGTTGTGATCGACGATGCGGTGGCCGCCACGGCCGCCATCGCCCCAGGGATGGGGCCGATAGACGACGGTCGTTCCCGGCAAGTCGCCACGCTCGATCATGTCTTCGATCGCGGTCAGATGACCGAACTCATCGGTGTCCTTACTGGATCCGGCGTAGAGCAGAATGCGCTGGTCGGGTTCGATATTGTGGATCCGGCAGAAGGCCGCGCGATCCAAGCGTGGCGGTTCGTTATAGACCTCGAACTGGGCCGCACCGAAGCGGCGTAGGCGATCCTTGGGCATGCCCATATAGTCGATGGCGTGTTGTTCGGTCTGCTCGCCCCAGACCAGCAGCAGATCGGGCTGACCGACGATCGCCTGCTTGCTGGACGGGTTGTCCCACGAGTTCATGATCTGGACATGTGGGATATCGCGCTGACCGCAGAGCTGAACGAGGTCGTTGATGAAGAGGCCGTTCAACACCGTCGGGTGCACAACGAGGTCGGGACGATAGCGATCGAACAGAGCTTCCATCGCGCAGTTAGGGTTGGCCGCCAGACGGCGGTACTGCCACCACGTAAAGACCTGACGCAAGCCAGGCAGCGCGAGCGTCTGATAAAGCAGCCGGCCTTTCCACGATTGCGCGCCACGATAGATCTGCCGGATCGCCTTGAACTGACGACCGGGCCGGAGCCGCAGGCGGTCGATGGTGAAGAGCTCGCTCCACAACCGCACACGCTTGGCGTCAATCGGCATCTCGTCGTAGTGAGCGCCACAAAGGTCCAGCGTTTCCGGCCGCACCGGACCCATGCGCACATGGCCGGGTTCGGGAAACACGAAGGTGACGTCATGTTGGGCCGCCAGATCCCAGAAGGCGCCGTTCATGACGAAGTGGCGGACCACAAGATCCGCATCGATAAAGATAAGAACCTTCACGAAACGCCGGCTGTCTTCGCTTCGTCCTGCAGAATCACTTCGGCGATGCGGAAGTCGAATGCCTCGTCGATGTTGACGGTGCGCCGTTCGACAACGACACCGGCACATCGGTCTGCGATGATATCGTCGCCCTCAATAATCGCCAGACGCTGCGCCGCGTAGCACAGCCCATTGCGGTGCCAGGTCGGCGGCACAAGTTGGCGCCTGTTGAGACGTTCGGAAGCGGGGGCACAAAACTCGAGGCGCCCCTCTCCGTCGATCGCAAGACTCTTCTGATAAGAGTGCGATGGCGGCGTCTGCGTCACCGTGGCTGCCGTTTCGTAACCGCCCTCGGTGACGGCATCCAGGCATCGTTCGACGTCGTTGGCGGAGCGCAGTGGACTGGTCGGTTCCAAGTAAATACCGAGGTCAAACTGCCGGTTCTGGTCGGCTTCGGTGGCAAGCCAGGCGTGACGCCAGACATCAATGGCCTCAGCGGCATCACCGGCGAGGTCGGCGGGCCGCAGAAAGGGCGATCGCAGACCGAAGCGCGCGGCTTCGTCGCGCATCTCGGGTTCATCAGTCGAGATGATCGCGACATCAAGCCAGGGCAGATTGGCGACAAAACTTGCGGCGTGGGCGATCAGCGACTTTCCGGCCAGCTGGACGAGGTTCTTGCGCGCAACACCCTTGCTGCCGCCACGCGCAGGAACGACCGCAAAGACCGACTTATCGCGCCACATCAATCGGTCGACTTGCTCGCCAGGACCGACCACGTCATCGGGAAGCTCGTATGCTGGCGCACAAGGTTATTGGGGTACTTGCGGTCCATGTCGAGCAACTCCGCGAAATGCTGGTCGTAGAACCAATCGCGCCACGGCCCGCGCTCGTCTTCGGGAATGTACTCCAGCGCCTGGGTCCAACAGTATGAAATCACCTCGAACGGACCGCCGCGATCGTTCACACGATTCACGGTCAACCCAACATCGGCGCACATCGCTTCGACGCCGGACGGCGTGTAACGAACGTAGTCATCGGGCTTTTGATGGAGTTCGCGCACCAGCGGCTCGAAAATGTAGAGCTGGCCAGAGGGCTTCAGGATGCGCGCCATCTCGGCAAAAAAACCACGCTGATCGCGAACATGATGAACGAGGTTCGGCACCAGAACCAAGTCGGCCGTTTCAGCCTCCAGACCAGTTGCCGTGGGATCGCCGCGACGATCGTAACTACGCCGTATGCAACGATCATCATCGACCATCCAGTTGTTGTAGGCGCCCCGCTCGTCGGCCGACGACGGGCTGCAATCGACACTGATGTAGGTCTGATCGCTGAACACAGGCGCCAGAAGACTGATACCGCCATAGAGAAGCGTCCGCTCGAGACCGACCACCGTGTCGCCGGGCCGACATTCGTTGGCCATGGTGACGATGTCGCCGAGCAGCAGCTCGAACTGTGGCCACTTGGTCGTTGTCTGAAAGACACGCTCGCGGAGGAAGCTGAGGTGTTCCTGACGCTGTTGGTCCATGGCTGCCTCCGACATTGCCATCTCAGTAAGCCAGACGCTTTTGCACGTTGACCTCGGCCTCGGCCAGAATCGCGCTGATCTGCTCACCCGCCGAGCCGTCGCCGAACAAGGTCGACCGTTCGTAGCGCCCGTGATCGAGCTGCCGGCGGACCGCGCCACCTATCGCGTCACGATCATACGATGCGTCGACAACGTTTGCGCCGCGCTCCCGTCCATTCTGACGTGAGCCTATATTGACCGCGGGTACGCCAAGGAACGAACCCTCGCGCAAGGCCGAGCTCGAGTTACCGACCAGGCATTGTGCGCCGTTGATCAGACGCGCGTAGTCCTCGACCTCGAAGTTTCGGTAAAAGTGGATGGGTGCCTGCGGGTTATCCTCGCGGAACATGCGAAGACCTTTTGAGACCTCATCGGAGCCGGCGTCGACATTGGGCCACAGCCAGACCGTCTGCATGCCGGTCGCGACCACGGCGCTCAGTGTCTCGCGTATCTGCGCCAGGCCCTGCCCATACTCCGTGGTTACCGGGTGTTGCAGGACGACCAGATAGGGTTCCCTGGAATCGAGATCCGGGCCGACGCCCATGTATCGCTTGAAGAAGTCGTCGGACAGCGCGAAGTCGATCTCGGCGATAGCATCGATCGACGGGCAGCCGGTCAGATAGACCGAGGCGGGATCCTCGCCCATGCGCACGACGTTGTCGCGCGCGAGTTCCGTCGCCGCGAAGTGGAGATGGGAGAGCTTGGTCACAGCGTGGCGCACGCCTTCGTCAATCGAACCGGTCACCTCGCCGCCTTGCGTGTGGGCAACCGGAATGTTCATGTAGCTCGCCGCAATGGCCGTTGCGATCGTCTCGAACCGGTCGGCGACGGTCAGCGCGATATCGGGCTGATGATTCTCGAAGATTGACGAGAGCTCGATGATCGCGACGCCCGTGGACTTCGCCATGGTCGTCGGGTTCTCACCCTCGATGATTGAATAGACGGTCGCACCGGCATCGAAACCGTCCTGTTCCATGATCTCGCGCACATTGCCAAAGCGGTGCAACAGCGCCGAGGCGCCGACAACGGTCAGGAGTTCCAGATCGTCACGCTGCTGAATGGCGCGCATCACGGACTTGATACGTCCGTAGTTCGCCCTGCTGTTGACGACGATACAGATCTTTCGCGGCGTACTCACCATATCACTCCACATCCGACCACGTGAGAACACTGTCGGGTTCGACAGCGTTTTTCAGTCGCCGTCCCACGACGTTATCGCGTTCGGACGCGGGAATGCCCGTGCCCGGCTTTTTGAACGTCAGGGTATCGCGTTCCAGGATATCGCCGGCCTTAAGCGGCTGCGTGACGGCCAGGCTCTTGGAGAACATGCCGCGCAGATCCTGCAGGGTGCCGGCCATCGCATCCTTGTCAACGGGCGCCTGGTCCATTGCGCGGAACGCATCGCGGGCTTGGGCGACGAGCGCGAACTCATCCAGTGTGAGCGACGACGAGACATCCGGGCCGAACATGCGTCGGTCGAACGTGACGTGGACTTCGATCAAACCAAAGCCGCGGGCCAACGCGGCGAGAGCGGGATACGGCGTGCCGGAGTGATCAGACAACCCGACCGGACAGTCATAGCGTTCCCGCATGTCCTCCATGACGTTGAGGCCAACCCGGTCATAGGGTGTTGGATACTGCGACGTGCATTGCAGGAGCGCGAAGGCGCCTGTGCTCGCCCGCAACGCCTCGATCGTCGCGTCTATCTCGCGCCACTGGCTCATGCCGGTCGACGCGATGATCGGCAACGACACGTCATTGGGCAGCAGGCTCGTTATTGCCAGCGCCTCGCCGCTGGCAATCTTGAGGATGTCGACCCCGATGTCGACCATCAGATCGATGGCGCTATGCGAGAATGGCGAGACGACGAACAGCAGGCCGCGTTCGCCCGCGTGGTCGCGCAGCCCCTGCCACTGCTCGCGGGTGAACTCCATGCGCCGCCAGTAGTCAAAACGCGTTTCGTCCTGATAGGAAAACCGCGTGCGCCAGGGCTCGTCCTTGGTCGACTCGGCTTCGGCGATGTGCATCTGAAACTTGATGGCATCGGCGCCGGCATCGGCGGCCGCGTCGACATAGGCGTGCGCCGTGCCCAGCGAACCGTCGTGGGCTTGCGCGATCTCCGCGATCAGCATGGCAGAATCGAAACCGTTAAAGGTCGCCATGCCTGCCTTCACCACGCCGATATCGCTGTCGATGATGTCATTGCTCGCAATCGCTCCTTATCGGACAAGGCGAAATGTTGAGAACCGATGGACACGATTCCAAGAGAAGCGATAGCGCCGTTTAAGGTGCCTTCGCAGGAAGTGCATGTTGGCGTAGCGCCCGTCGACATGCATGACAAACCCATCGGGCAGCGTGCTCTCCAAGAACAGAACATCCGCCGACATGGGAGAGCGCACGCCTTCGCCGTCAGCCGTCGCGAAAGCAAGGCCCCTGATGTCACCGCCTACGTCGGCCGGTGACGGGCCATCGACCAGCAGAACATCCGGCACGACATTGGGCAGCTCGTCATAAAGATGGCACAGCTCGCCCTCGAACTCCGCGATGCTGACCGTGCTGAAGCAAAGCGTGATGAACGGACGCAAGTCGTCCGGCAGCTTTTCTTGCGTATTGTCGATCCATTCCTGGCTTGAATCGACCGACCAAAGATGACCTTCCGCACCGGTTTCGCGCTGATTGAGCATCAGCGCGTGGGCGAAAACGATGGTGCTGAACCCAATGCCAAACTCCATGACAGCGAGCGGCTTCTTCTTGCGCACCAGCGCGTGAAGCCGCGCGAGGTCAACCGGATGGGGCGCGATCTCGTCGCCGCGACCGCGCTGGAGATAGGCTTGAACACCCTCACGTTCCAGATAGGCATTGGCGCGCGCGTGGTCACCGGCGGCGAACTTGCCCTTGATCGCAAGCTCGGGGTCACGAAGCAGCGTGCGAGCCTTACGAAGCAGAACGTCGAACATCGCTCAGCCTTGAGTCGCCAGATGGGCCACGTCACCATCCCGTTCGTGAAGCGCCAGTGACCGGAACAGCGGTGACGTCCGCTGCAGCTCATCGTATGCGCCTTCGGCCACCAGTCGCCCTTGCTCCAGGACGAACAGCTTGTCGCATTGGCGCACCGTGCTCAGGCGATGCGCGATGATGACCGTCGTGACGTGGCCATGCAGCCTGGCGATCGCGTTCCGGACCTCGTTCTCGCTGATGTTGTCGAGCGCGCTGGTCGCCTCATCGAGAACCAGCAGATCAGGCGCGTCGTAAAGCGCTCTGGCGATCGCCACGCGCTGGCGCTGGCCGCCGGATAGCCGGACACCCCGGTCACCCAGCCGGGTTTCCAGCCCGTCTTCCAGCTCGCCGAGAAGCGGGATCAGATCGACCATTTCCAGACATGCCCGCACGCGGTCGTCATCGATCTGGCTCGGCGGGACACCGAAGGCGATGTTCTCGCGCAACGAGCCGTCGGTCATGTAAGGCGACTGCGGCACATAACCGATGCCGGCCTGCCAGTTACGCATGCCGAAATCGTCGATGTCGGTACCGTCGACGGTGATGCGGCCGGCCATGGGCGTCAGGAGGCCGAGCAGGAGATCAACAGCCGTGCTCTTGCCGGCACCCGACGGGCCGACGATCGCATAGGACTTGCCTTGCTCGATCTCGATGGAAAGGTCGACCAGGGCCGTCCGCTCGGCGGCCGGAAAGCGGAACGTGACATGGTCCAGGGCGATCCGTTGCCAGGCCTTGCCGGCCGGTTGCGGCGCCCGGCCGTCGTCCTTGTCCGTCTCGATCTCCGACAATGTCTCGATCAGACCCTCGATCCACGGCGCGACACCCCACAAGCCGGCGACAGACCCGCCAATCCGGTTGACCGCCGGTACGATGCGGGAGCTGACCAGGAGCACCAGCGCCATTTGCGAGGTGATCTCGCCACTCGTCAGGCCGGCGCGCCAAAGGCCATAGGCCAGGCCGACCAGAACGAGCTGTCCCAACAAAAGAACAATGGCATTGGGCAGCAGGTTCCAGTTCGCGATCTTGGCGTGGGTCCGGCAAAGCACATGGAAGAAGTGACCGAACATGGCAACGAATGTCGGTTCACGCGAGCTGAGCTTGATATCCTTGATGCCGGCGAGCGCCTGGTTGACCAGCAGCGTACTGCGCTCGTCTGCCGAGCGTTTTTCGTATTGCAGCGTCACGGTATGGCGGCGAATAAAGAAGAGAAGCATCGCCGCAATGATCGCCACCACCGCAAGACCCAGCGTCCCGGCAAGTGGCGCCATGACAAGCAGAAGCAAAATCGGCAAAAAGATCGTGAACGCCTGAGAACAGAACGTCAGCAGCTGGAGAACGAAGTCGCGACCCCAAACGACGACGTGGTTGTGGAACATGCGCGCGAGGACCAGAACGTTCTTGCGCAGATACCAGACATAGGGCGCACCCAGGCACGTCTTCAGAAAGTCCCTGCCGAAACGCTCCTGGCAGCCCGCCGCGAAACGATTGGCCTGAGCCTGCACAAGGAAAGAAAGACATGACGAGGCGACGAGTAGGCCGACAATCGCCACGAGGAGTCCGAAAAGAAAGTCGGGCGTAGCCGGTCGCCCGACCGCGTCATAGGCCATCGCAATATACTGGTTGGTTTCCAGTGTCGACGGATCGACGATAACGCTGACAAAGGGAACGACAGCGGCAAGAGAAATCGTATCGATACAGCTGGCCGCCGCGGCAAAGACGGCAAGAAGAGCGAACCGCCTCTTCTCGGCCGAGGTCATCAAGGAGAAACCTGCGCGAAGCGGCAAGCGCATGTGCTTGCCGCGATGCTCACCCGTAAAAGGCACATCCGCCACTAGGTGCGCCTTTCAGAGATTATTGATACGACCGCCAATTGTTTCCCTAGATCCGCGAGGCAAGGTCTTGCCCGGCTTCTTCGCCGGTCGCTTTGACAACGCCGAACATGTGCGACGTCTGCGGTTGGCCGAGCGAGTTGATCTTCGGATGCGGCTCATAGAAGAACACGCGAAACCCGATGTCATCGAGCATCGCCTTGATGTCGTCGCCATCGAACCGATTACCTGGCCACTCCAACTGACCGGGTACGTGGGTCTGCCCGAACACGAACCGGCCACCGGGCTTCAACACGCGATACACTTCGCTCAACGCCGCCTTCGTGTCTTCGGCATAGGCCAGAGTCGATGACATGGCGGCGGCGTCAAACAGGTTATCCTCGAAGGTCATCTTCTCCATGTTCATTTCGACAATCTTCGGATTGGTCGAATAGAGGTCGACGCCGGTGATGTTCGACCACGAAAACCCATAGAGCCAGGCAACATAGAGTTCGAGCACGTTTCGCGGACCGATCGACAACACCTTTTCGTTCGACAGATCCCGCGCCGGCAGGTTCAGGACCTGATAGTACTCCTCGGTGCGCCGGGTCCGGTGTATGCGTTTCGCTTCCGTCACACCCGCGTTGTAGTCGTGGACTTTGCGGTGGTGCGGATCATCGGCGGTGTAGTGGTCCCCGGTTCGGTTGGGTCGCAGGAGATCACGCGCCTGAATGAAAAACGCGGAGACATCGAAGAAGACGGGAGCCCGCAGTATCGCGCGCAGTGGCCGCACCATCATCTGCGGTTTCGTCGGGTGCACGATGGCACTCGCCAGCAGACGAAACAGCGAAGGCTGTGAACGGCTCACGCGTTGCCCCTAGAAATCTTCAGCCGGATCACTGGGATAGGATCCGCGCTTCGTCAGCCCGGCTGTGTCGTAGTGCGCCCAGTTCGTCGGTCGATGCGACGGGTAGCAGTGGAACACGATGGCGATGCGCGAATGGCCGGTATCGGGAAAGCCGCCGCGATGCAGGCTGTTGTTGAAGAACGGGATGACAGTCCCCGCCGGCCCCGTCATCGTGCGAACCTGATCGGACAGCCCGGCGTTGATCTGCTCCTCGTGGTACCGACAAAGGATTTCGCGCTGGGCGATTTTGTCGAGCGGTTGTTCGGAATCCGAAAGGCGGGACCGCATAGCACCAGGCTGACGCAAGAAAATCGGCAGCGAAGCATGCCAGGGAAGAACTTGCAGCGGACCGTCATGCGCCCCGACATCGGTCAGGTAGACCATGACGTTGGTGCAGATGCCAGGCCCGGAGTCGCTGTGCCAGAGCTGTGATCCGGCAGGCAGGTTGCTGCGGCGCTTGGAACGGTAACAGCTTCCAAAGTAGTACTTGACGTGCGTTGCGTAATAGCTTGCGAGAAACGAGCCGATCGGGCCGCGCAACAGGTCACGCACTTCGGGAAAGTCCATCCAAACATCGCCAGCATAAGCGTCGATATTGTCGTCAGACTTTTGGGTAATCCATGTATCGCGGCCGGCTGCTTCGTTCTCGGCAATCCGTTGCGCAATGCCTTTGGCCAACGACTCGGTCTGCGACGAGCGAAACGATGTCACCCCATGCTTTGCAAACTCAGCGACTTCCGAGCGGAACGCGTCGTTTGTTTGCGCGCCTGTTCCAATCGCGGCGCGGCAGCGGTCGAGATAGTGCACGTAGCGTGGCGCCTGACGCCAGCCCATGTTGCTATGGTGCTTCTTCAGGCTTCGCCGCCAGAGCGCGTCACTGACGGCGTGCCGAACCGACGTTGCTAACACGACGAGCCTAGCTCCTATCCTGCGCGACCAGCACCATGTCCACCGGCCGTCCATCAAGGAGAAAGTGACCCTTACGCCTGCCCTCCTCGGTCATGCCTGTCGACTGAAAAACGGCGAGCATGGCGGCGTTCTCAGACATCGCGCCGGCTTCGACACGGCGCAGGTTTCGCTCACCGAGCAGATAGGACTTGGCGCACGCCCAGGCCTCCACGCCATAGCCTCGTCCTCGGCAATTGGCCGAACCAATCATCATCCCCAAATCGGCAACGCCGTTTCGTTCATCCACACTGGCCGTCACGTTACCGATGTGGTCGTCCATCTCCTTGCGCACGATAGCCCACATGAGGTTTGGCGGGCTTGTGGCGGCAACCACGAAAGTCCTGCAACTCTCCACACTATGGCTACGATGTCGCTGCTCGCTGTAACGCACTGTTTCCTCGTCGTTCAACCATGCAACATACGTATCCGTCAGGAAGCGATCCGAAAACGGCTCCAGGCTCAAGCGCGCGGTCGACAGAGCGACAGTCATGACGCCATCTGCGACGCGGCTTCATTGTCGACAGACGACAATTCAGGTCGCTCAGCACGGAATGTGCCGCAAGACCGGATAAGTGCCTGGGAATCGGGGCCGGCGTTGAACAGCAAATCAACGGCACTGAGGTTCTCGATAAAGGGCGCGCCCTGATCCCATGTCGGGTGTTCAAAGAGCTGCCACAGATGCTCAATGCCGGCGGCCGTAAAAGCGGCTTCGTCGACATAAGTCATCGAACCCACGTTCGAGACATAGGACGTGGCGCCGGTCTGCTGAGCCAACGCGATCAGCCTTTCGTTCTTGCCATCCGGCACATCAAAGTCGCGGCTGTCATGCCATTGCGGCGACAGACCGAAGCACTCGGCCAGATGACAGATGAGCGCGCGGTTGAGATCACTCAGATAGTCCCATGGCCGCTCGATAATCGCTGCGAGGTCGTCGAAGTAGGTCGTAAAGTAAGGCCGCTTGCCATAGGCATGGCGCAGACTGGCGACATGCCGATGCTGCCAGTTCTGTTCACTGTCAATCCGTGTTTCAAAGATCTTCTGATCCGACTTGCCCTTCCGCTTGACCGGCACAGAGAGGAAACCCGCATCATTGCCCTGGCGAATACGGTTGCGGGTCTGCCAGCTGCGGCCGCGTGCAAGCGTGACATCCGACAAAAAGACGAACCCGTCAGACAAGGCGAGCTTGTTGAAGAAGATGACGCCCGGCAGATAGACCGGCTGATGGGCGGAAAGAATCACGCGTGTGCGCTCAACTGCCCGAGCCGGCCGGCGCGGTGGCGTAATAGGGGCGGTACTGCTCCAGCGTCTTGGTGTGGCTGGTGTGCGACCAAACCTTGTCGGCACCGGTCAGCCGATCGGTAAAGCCATGTCGTCTCATGATCTCTTCGTAATTGTGATACCAGCCCGTACCGCCGGTCTTGATCCGGTCAATCGGCGCGGCGTCGCCAACACTGAAGAGAGGCTGAACTTCGAAGAAGGCCAAGTCGACCCCACCCTTCGCGCACGCGGCGAACAGCGCATCAACTTCGGCTTCGGTGAAACACACCAACGTCTGGACACAGATCATCAGACCCTTGTCCATCGGGCCTTCAAAAAACGCTGTGTTGAAACGCTGAAAGTCGACGCCGTGGCTTTCGAATGGCGTATCGAAACGCGGACCAATATCCATGCCGTGGGCAGTGATGTCTGGCACAAGCCGTTTCAATGTCGAGATACGCTCACCGGTGTAGGTTCCTATTTCGGTGACTTCCCGATAGCCGTTCTCAAGGATCAATCGCAAAAACATCGCCGCCGGCAGGTCACTGAGACCCGCGCGATCGGACATCGCCGGCATGTCGCCGGCCCAGTCCTGCGGCGCATGGCGCTTGCCCAGACGCTGCAGGAAATGGCGCGTGGCGACGGAGAAGTCACAGGTCAGCGGAAAGGTCCGCTTGAGGTATCGCGTCATGCTCATGGACTCGGACTTCCGACTGCAGGCGTTAGAAGACATAGCGATGGCGTTCCCACCCAAACAGCCTCCTCAAGCAAAGAGGTTTCGAGGCCAGCAACCAAATCAGCAGCCAACAAGGAGCCGATAGCGGGGCGTCCGACATCGTCACCGACAACAGACTTGCCGATCCACGCCTCATACTTGTCGGCACGATCGCGCGGATGGGGCCGCACGATCAAACGTGTCTCACGTCCATCAGCGACGTCATCACGGAAGTGTTCGGTCTTCGACCAATCCAATAGCGTTTCGAGGGCCGTTATCTCGTCAAACCGTTGAGGTCGACCCAAGGACGCTGCCTCTCTGCCGCACTCGCTCGCGAACAGAACACAGAACGTTTCATCGGTGGCGCTCCATTCTCGTCGCACCAGATCTCTGTCGGTCTTTCCCAGAACGCGCGCTGCATGAACCGTATGCGCTTGACGCAGATTGCCCGCGACGAGGAGCTTGTTCGCCGGCAACCCATCATCGATTGCGGCATTCCGCATCGTATCATCGGCCACGGCGATCACATCGGGAAAGCACATCGAACCCCTGTCGTCGGTGAACCGTGCCGTCGCTTCATCGGCGCGGTCCAGCAAACAAAGTGACATTGCCCCAATCCTTGCAGCGGCCTGCCAAAGCGCGACATCACGAGTTTCGTCGACGTCACTGGTACCGGTAACGACCTGGGCAACGCCGTTGCGACCGAGGACCGTCGCTGCGTCATTGTCGCCGAAAAACGCGTTCCAGCTCTTCACGGCTAAACCTTCACGCGCAAGCATGTCTGACGCCGGCGGCTCAGCGACACACACAACCTCATCAAGCGCGTCTGGGCAATCAAGGGCCTTACCGATCACGTGCTGCGCCTCACGATCAGCGAACAGGCCGGCGACCTGGATTGCCGCAGCGGGATCACGACAAAAGATCAGCGTCGCCGTCAATCGCGCGGCTCCGGTGCATGGTTGGCAAGACGCGGCAGACTGCCCGCGACTTGCCAAGAACCCGCGGCAGCGTCGCCCAGGTCATCGGGTATCACGGACGGCCGCATCAACTCTCCAGCTCTTCGGCCCGATTCGACAGTTCGCCCAGATTCTCGAACACCTTATGAAAGGCATCGATGACGGCATCGATCTCGGGCTCCGACATATCGAAGAGACAAACTGGAAACTCCAACAACTCACTGTCGTGACAACGTTCGGCGACCGGACACAGACCACGACCGTACTCTCGATCGGTCAGGGTGAACGGAAAGCCGTCGCGGCCGATGGCGTGGCGGCGTTGAAACACCGGCAGCATGTAGAGTGGCGTGACATAACCTTGCCAAACGGGAACACCTTCGGCCTCCAGGGCGCGCGCCACCGTCTCCCGGGAAACGCCCGTGGCGCTCTCGTCATAGCGGGCGCCCCAATGATAGAAGACATGGCGGCAGTCATCGCGGATCATCGGCGGCGTTAAGCCGGGCAGGCCGCGTACACCGTCACTCAGGCGCAACGAAACGGCCTCACGGCCTGCGACCAGCGCGTCGGCCTTCTTGAGTTGCTCCAGACCAACCGCCGCGCCCAACTCGGTTAGTCGATAGTTGAAGCCGACCAGGTTCGTCGCATCGTCGATGGACAACGGGTCGACCACATTCTCACCGTGGTTGCGGATCAGGCGAAGGCGCTGCGCGAGATCATCGTCATCTGTCGTGCAGACACCGCCTTCGCCGGTGTGGAAGTGTTTGTGATAGTTCAGACTGAACACACCGATATGGCCGACGGTGCCGGTCAACGTGTTCCGCTCGGTCGCCAACGGCGCCTGGGCGTTGTCCTCAATCAGGGCGATGCCCCGCTCGTCGGCGAGGGCGCGAAGGTCGTGGAGCGCGGCGGGGTGGCCGAACAGGTTGACGACGAGAATGGCCCGGGTGCGCGACGTAACGGCCTGGCGCACCAGATCGACATCGAGGCAATAGGTCTCAGGCTCGATATCGACAAAGACCGGAATGCCGCCATAGATCAGCGGCGCCATGACCGTTGCCGACATGGTATAGGGCGGCACGATCACCTCGTCTCCCGGGCTGACACCAACAGCACCCATCGCGGCGAACAAGCCGGATGTGTTCGAGTTCAAGGAGACGGCATGGCGAACGCCGAACGTTTCGCACCACGCGGCTTCGAACGCCTGAATCTGAGGACCGCCGTTGAAAGCGTCGCACCATGCGCCGATGAAACCGGAGAGCTCGCCGGTCCTCATGACCCGGTCGACGGCCTCGCGCTCCTCCTCGCCGATCGTGCGATAGGGTTTGAACGCGTAATCGATGACCGGCGCGCCACCGAACAAAGCCAGGTTACTCATGCAACGCTCTCAAGTTCGGCGGCGCGGTGACGCAGAGCATCGGCCATGGTAATCGCTTCGAGAGCCGACCGGCCATCGCCGGCGAGCGGTGCACCGTGCGCCACTGTTTCGACCACATTCTCCATCATCGCAACAAACGCCTCGCCATAGCGGGCCGGTTCGTATTCCCCGGCATCGACGGACCTGGCACCAGGGAACCGCCCGGATTCGACAACAGGTCTGCGCCGTATGGAAAAGCCGGAGTCTTCGACGACGACCACGCCGCGCTCAAAGACGAGTGTCAGCTCGAAGAACGCATAGTCGCGACCATCTGTCGCGGCAAGGTGAATACTTGCCTCATCGTTGACGGCAAGGACGGCATCAACGGTAGGGTCGTCCTGAACCCCATCGTCAAGGCGTCCCGTTACCGCCAGGATGCTGAGCGAACCGCCGGTCAGATAATGAACGAGGTCGATCATGTGACTGCCGTTGTTGACGACACCGCGACCATAGAACCCGACGCCAGTGCGCAAACCGCCCCAGTTTCCGCTCGCGATTTCCTGCTTTAACGCCACCATCGCCGGATCCCACCGGCGCACGAAGGCGACCGCTAGGGGTTTGCCTGCTTTGTCGAAGGCATCGACAAGCGACCTTGCTCGTTCGGTCTGACCACCCAAGGGTTTCTCGCCGATAACGGCGGTAACAGGCGAGGCAAGCAGGCCTTCCAGCACCGTTGCATGCGTCGGTGTCGGGCTCGCGACAACCGCGATGTCATAGGTGTCCGCATCGAGCGCCGACGACAGCGACTCATAGGCATGGGGCACCTGCCATGTCGCGGTAAACTCTCGACGCACAACTTCATCAGGATCGACACACGCGACCAGACGGACGGACGGACTGCGGTGACACGCCAACGCATACGTCAGTACCGTCTCGTCATTCGGTCCGGTATTGTATCTGCCCGCAACCTGGCCACACCCAACGAGAAGAACGCTGCACTCAGACGACATAGCGATGGACCACGTTGGCATTAACCGCGGCGATCTGCGGGTTGGCATCCAGGAAGACCAGCACATCGCGGAGCGAAAAGTCCGCGGGGTCTGTGCCCAAGGCTTCAAAGATCGCGCACAAGACAATCAGATCTTCGGGCGTGTCGAGCGTCAGGCGAAGGCCGGGTCGCGTCTCATCGGGCGGTGCCGCGACATTGATCTGCGGGTAACGCTCGGGATTGCGATAGATGTAGGGGCTCACATGTTCGCGCTCTTCGGCGTCACTGGTCCGCCGCTCGGCGTCCTTCAACGCCGCCGTCGTGAAGACTTCGACGTTCATGCCGATGGGCCATGTCTGTTCCAGATCGTTCGCCGCATAGACCACGTCCGCTGCCTGGAACGCGGCGATCGTCGTTTCGATGATGGCGGGATCAATCACCGGGCAGTCACCGGTAAGCTCGACAATGACGTCCGCGTCATAGGCCGTCGCGGCATCCAGCACGCGCCGCATGACGTCGTCCTCGCTACCGCGCCAACAGCCGACCCCCAGACGCTCAGCGAAGTCGACAATCGGCTGGTCGGCATCATTCTCCGTCGTCGCGATCACAATGCCATCGAGCGACGGCACACGTCGGACCCGCTCTATCATCAGTTCAAGCATCGGCCGGCCTTCGACTTCCGCCAGGACCTTACCCGGCAGTCTGGTCGACGACATCCGCGCCTCGATCACCGCGACGATGTTCTGCATGTCAGGGTTTTCTGAACAACCACCAGGTCAGATTGCCCAGGCCGGTCAAGCGGCGCCAAAAGAACCCATAGTCCAGGCACGTGAGCGAGGGATGAGCGTCGAGCAGAGCGCCGCCGAAATCGCGCCTGAACAACAGACCCTTCTGGCCGCGATACTCGATCTCCTCGGGCTGATCGGAAAAGTACTCAACAAGCACGATATAGCGCCTTGCGACGCGGACAATCTCGCTGAAGGCCGCCGGCAGATCGTCAGGCGCGACGTGAATCAACACACCGCTCGTGAACACAAGGTCGGCGGCGGCGTCCCCCAGCGGCAGTGATTGAAGCGTTCCCTCGTGAACGTCTGACCGATCGAGAACGCCGGATTCGGCAAGCACGTTGCGCGCGGCATCGTTGGGTTCGACGGCCATCAAACGTGCCGGACAAACCCGCTTGAGGGCATGCAGGTTGATACCAACATTGGCGCCGGCTTCCAGGACTTCCTGCGGCGGCTGCGCGTCGGTGGCCCGCAGGATGCGCGACCACATGCGCGCCCGTGCGACAACCGCCGTCTCCTCGACCGGGTTGCGCTGCCGATACGCCGCGCCGAAATCGCCGCGCCACGCCGAAAGCTGGGGCGAAGTCTCATCAGTCATTGTCGTTTCCGCCCGCAGTTTCGGTGTCGTCAATCAGATCCCAGGTCAACGGCGTGCCCTTGGCGATGTACCGGCGCGCGCGCCTATCGAGAACGCGGGGGAGGTGTTTCGGCGCAAGTCCAAAGCCCGGCCTGATCGAGCGAACGTTTTCGCCGGTCAGCAGGTTGCCGGCCTCGATATCCGTGACCGCATAGAGCGATCGCCTGACGTCGAGCTCTGTTGCCTCGCTGGCAACTGGACCGTAGACAACGTCGCCGAGCGCGTCGTGCGCCGCGTTGACGCTTTGAACGAGGTCGGCGAGTTCGTCAGGTTCCAGGGAAAAGTCGGCGTCGGGTCCGCCATCGGCGCGCCGCAATGTCACGTGCTTTTCGATCACGCAGGCGCCAAGCGCGACCGCAGCGACCGACGCGGCAACGCCCATGGAGTGATCTGAAAGGCCTGGAACCACATCGAATGCGGCCGCCAAGTTCGGGATGGTCTTCAGGTTCATGTCACCGAAAGGCGTCGGATAGCCGCTGACGCAGTGCAACAGCACCACGCCGCCTGTGCCAGCGCCACGGGCAGCGGCGACCGCATCAGCCATGTCGCCGAGCGACGCCATGCCGGATGAGATGACAAGCGGCTTGCCGGTCTTCGCGGCATACTCAATCAGCGGCAGATCAACGATCTCGAACGACGCGATTTTGTAAGCTGGCGCGTCAAGGCTGGCCAACAGATCGATCGCCGTCGGATCGAATGGCGAGGAGAAGACAGTAATGCCGAGCTCTCGGCCCTTGGCGAACAGATCCTCGTGCCAGTCCCAGGGTGTGTGGGCTTCGGTATAGAGATCATAGAGCGTCCGTCCGTCCCACAACCCGCCTTCCATGGTGAAGCCGGGTCCGTCATGGTCGATCGTGATCGTGTCGGCCGTATAGGTCTGCAATTTGACGGCATCCGCGCCGGCCTCCTTGCACGCCTCCATGATCGCAAAGGCGCGCGAGATGTCGCCGTTGTGGTTGCCGGACATTTCGGCGATCACATAGGGCGGGTGCGCAGGCCCGATAGGGCGGCCGGCAATGGTGACATCGCGCATCAGTTCTCTCCCGCGGCCATGCCCAATCGATGTGTGCCAATCGTTGCCGATACGACCTCGTGACCGCCACGGCCATTGCAGAGCGCGGCGGCGTTGCCGGCGATGACACCGCGTGCTTCGGGGTCTGCCAACAACGGTTTCAGGACGTCCGCCAGATCGGCAGCATTGAGCGTCTCGATATCACCGGCCACAACAGCGGCGTTGCTCTCGCCAAGCGCATTGGCCAGACCGCGCTGGTTCTCCGCGATCACGACAAGGACTGTCGGCAGCCCGAGGACGCACCGCTCAAGGGCGGAGACGCCGCCGGCACCAATGGCGACATCAGCCGCCGCCAACAGCGGCGCGGGATCCGGAACGTCGATGTGGAACCGGACGTGCCCGGCCGCCTGCTCCTGCAAGTCGCCAAGATGTGGCGCCGCCGATGAGAGAATGACGTCGATCGCGGCATCGGTCTCGGACAGCGCAAGAGCCTTCAACGCCAAATGCGTGGCGTTGACAGGATCGGTCCCGCCGAAAGCGACAAGAACCTTCTGCACGCTGTCGGTCCCCCGTCGCCTTGCACACGAGGCCTCCCGCTGATGCGCGAACGCAGACCGCAAGGGCGCGTAGGCGCCACCCAATAACTGCTGACAACTCTGCGGCACCAACCCGTCATAGTTCAGACGTTCCGCGCCAAGATTGGGATTGAGCAAGGTGTCGCAATCCAGAAACCGGCGCTGCGCCGTGTCATCGATGGCGAGCAGATGATCAGCAAACGGCCGGCAGTGACCGAGATAGTCGCCACCGAGCGCCGGGTGATCCACCACCGCCATCGCCACGTGACCGTCGCTTGCTTTGGCGACCTCTGCCGCTTGTTCGCGCTCGTCGCCGGTGACGTCAATCAACTCGAAATGCCCGCCGATGATGGACGCGACACTGTCGGTCGGATGTTCTGAGGCGAACACCGGACGCCAGCCGAAATCAGTTAGCGCCTCAGCCAAGCCCAGGCATCGATAGACGTGGCCCAACCCCATCTGCGGACCGCCATCGCAACGCAAGCTCACGATGTCGCTCACGCCGCGGCTCCCGTTTCGGCAATGCCCTCGACAAGTCCCCTTTCACGTTCGGGGGACCGATAACCGAGCGCGCGGCTCATCTTGAAGACGTGATAGTAGGGGTCCGCCGCAACGGTCCATTCGCGGAGCATGGCGATCTCCTTGTCGATGGCGTCGCGGTGTTCGTTCAGGAAATTCGGCAACCCCCGCCAGATCGCGTTCTGGTTGGCGTCGTCGGGAAAGACGTAGCTGCCCTGCCAGTCTGGCACGCAAAAATACCAGCCCGCGAAGGCGCGGGCCTGTCTGGAGCACGCGGCCATGTCCGACGCTGTCCACCAGGCCGTCTCAAGTGTTGCCGCATATGCCTCGGGACTGCGGCAGGTAACGGCGAAGTCGGCGTCGCTGTACCAACCGGGATAGGCCACAAGCACCGGCGTGCCAACGGCCGCCGCTTCGATACCGGCCGTTCCGTGACAGGTGACAAGTCCATCGATCGCCTCCAGGACGTCGTGGCCTGTCCATGATGTTTCCATCAAGGCGATGTGGTCCTGGTCGTTATCGGCCAGCATGTCGGCCAACGTCACGCCGTTGATCTTGCCGTACCACTCGTCGCACGGATGGGCCTTGAACAACCAGTTGGCGTCGCTATTGGCGGTTGCCGCGTCGATGGTGATCGCCATCCAATCGACGAAGTCGCGATACGGCATGCTGTCGGTGAAGTGGGGATAGTCAAACCAATTGGAGGCATAGACGGCGATGATCGGCTTCTGCGGATCCCAACCGTAATGCGCCGCGATATCGCGCCGGCTGACCCGTTCGCTCCGGCGCTGATAGGCATACACGGCGCCCACATCGCCGGTGTCACCACCGAAGCGCTGACGTAGGTAGGCCATGCCGTTTTCGGCAAGCGACGCATACTGCACGGGCGACAGTGACTCCCAGTCCCCCCGGTTCGGTCGCCCTGGATAGCTGAACACCTGATCTTGCCCGTCGATCCGGATGAAGCGGGCACTGCCGTAGTCGCCATAGAGCACGATGACCTTCGCGCCACGGGTAACCGCCGCCCAAATGAGTGCGGTGTGGGCGAAGTCGACCGCATGGCTCGTCACCAGCAAGTCGGCCCGGCAGTCTTCTAAAAGGTCGTCGGCATGCTGGACGGCCGAAAGCGCTTCGGCGACGTAGTCGACCAACATGGGATCGTTGAGATCGACGACACCGCGGCGCTGCCGCTTCAAAACACCGTCATAGACGATTGTCGCCGGAAAGCCGTTCGGCAACTGCCAGGCCAGGATCTCTTCCGGCCGGCTTGTGCGCGACAGCAGGTCTTCGGCTTGCCGGCGAAAGCGCCGACGATGTCTGACATGCCGCCCGAAGTCTCGCACGTCGTCGATACCAAACGCGGTGAATGCTTCGGCAACGGGATCGCGGCTGAATTCGCCAACGACGCCGACCTCGTTCACCTTTGCCAGACCAAGGGCGCGACGCAGGAATGCGTACCGGGTCCAGAAATTCGCGTTGTCCCATTGGCCATCGACGAGCACATTCGTGAACACCGGATCGGGTGTGTCACGCGAACTCAGGTCATGGAGTATCGCCAACCCGACGCGACGACGTGTCGTGTACTCGCGCACCTGGGCACGCCGCGACGGCGACCAGCTGCGAGCGACATTGACGCCGTCGCGAGCCAGCCGAGAGATTGGCGCAACAAGATTCGACCGCAGGCTCATGCGTCCGCCACGCGCTCGACAAACCTATTTTGGTTGATGGCGTCTAGGTGCGGGTGCTGCTTGATCAAGCCGAACGTCTCTTGCCACCGCAGCGGCGTCTCGCCCAGCGCAAACAGTTCGCGCATGAAGTCCAAGTCCTCCGGCCAGTCGAGCGTCCATCGCTGCCGCGCCATCTCGCCGCCCGGTCCCACGAGCGAAGCGCGCCTAAAGGACAACTCGCGCCTGATCCATGGGGCAACGTGTTCGCGATCGGACATCTCCGTCGCCGCTGCATCGGCGCGGTGCAGCGCATCCGCGGTGAAGACCTCGCAGTCGAGACCATGCGGAAACGCCGGCTCGAAGTCGTTGGCCGCAACGTCGGCATTCTCCGTTTGACGCAATGACAAGACGTCACCGCAGAGGTAGGGATCGATCAACGGACAATCGCTCGTCACGCGCATCACGATGTCGGCTTCGGTTTCAATGGCCGCCTTGGCATAGCGCGCGAGTACATCATCGTGCGACCCGCGAACGAGATGCACACCTGAGTGATCGACTTCGTCGGCGACATCATCATCACGATGACCTTCCGGTACCGCGCAACAGACATCGTCGATGCCCGGTATCGATCGACAGCGGTGCAACACCTCGGCAAGCACCGTTCGTTCGCCAAGCGAAGCCAGAACCTTTCCCGGCAACCTTGTCGACCCGAAACGCGCTTGCACAATGCATACGGATCTCAATGTCGTCCCGTCGCCTCACGCAATGCCGCGACAACGCGTGCGACATCCGCATTCGTCATCGTCGGGTAGAGTGGCAGCGACAAGCAGCGTCCGTAATAGGCATCGGCGCCGGGCAGATCGAGGTTGCCGTGGCGCTCACGGTAATAGGGCTGGCGGTGGACGGGAATGTAGTGAACTTGCGTACCGATGCCGCTTTGCCGGAGCTGATGCATCACCGCCGCGCGCTCCTTACCGATGCCATCGAAATCGATCAGCACCGCATAGAGGTGCCAGCCGCTTGAGCCATAGCAAACCCGGGACACCGGCCGGACCTGAGGTGCAAGCGGTGTAAGGGCCTCATCGTAGATATCCGCCAATTTGTGCCGCGCGCCGACAAACCGCTCGAGCTTCGACAGCTGGCTGGTTCCCAACGCGCAGTGAATGTCGCTGGCACGGTAGTTGAAGGCCGGCGCGTGCAGCTCGTAGTACCAGGGATTAGCGTCGCCCTCTGCATCGAACGCCATGGCACCGTTCTCAAACAGCGCGGCGTCACGAACCAGACCATGGTTCCGCAAGCCGCGCAGCGAAGCGGCGAGGTCGTCATCGTTGGTCGTCAGGACGCCACCCTCACCCATCGCAATCGTCTTCACCGGATGCAGTGAGAACATCGCCATGTCGCTGTTGACGCAGCCGCCGACCGGACGGTCATGCGCCGTGCCGCCAAGGGCGTGGCACGCATCCTCGACAATTCTGAGACCATGACGATCAGCGACCTCTTTGATCCCAGCCATGTCTGCCGACTGGCCGTTCAAGTGAACGGGATAAACCGCACGCGGTGCTGCATCGCCACGGCGCGCCAGGGCCGCTTCCAGCGTCGCCGGCGTCATGAGACCAGTGTCAGCATCGACATCGGCGAACAACACGTCGGCGCCAACCAATTCGGCGACATTGGCCGTTGCGACAAACGTGATCGACGGCACGACCACCGCATCGCCCGGACCAAGCCCCAAGGCCAGCGTCGCCAGGTGGAGGGCGGCGGTACCGCTGCTCAGCGCGACCGCATGACGCGCTCCGGTGGCGGCCGCAAAGGCGGTTTCGAAGGCATCAACCGCCGGGCCGGTGGTCAGGAAGTCGCTTTTCAGGACCGCGCTGACAGCGGCGATATCGTCGGCCTCGATGGTGTGGCGGCCGTAGGGGAGGAAGGGTGGTTCGGCGCTCATACGCCCGCTTCGTTCAGGAGGCCGATCAGACCTTCTGCGTCCAGCGTTTCACCGTTGCGGTTGCTGGCGTACACGAAGCCGTCCTCGACACGGGAAGCGCCGTTATCCAGATAGGGATCGGTATCCCACCAGCTGAACACCGGCTCGATGACATAACGATCGTCCAGTTCGACGGTGGAGCGTGAGTCATCTTCGGTGATCATGATTTCGTGCAGCTTCTCGCCGGGGCGAATGCCGATCACCTTGTGGGCGGCATCTGGCGCCAGCGCGCGGGCCAGATCGATCAGGGTCGTCGACGGGATCTTGGGCACGAAAATCTCACCGCCGGTCATCATGGCGAGCGAGGAAAGAACGAAGTCGACGCCTTGCTGCAGGGTGATCCAGAACCGCGTCATGCGCGCGTCCGTTACCGGCAGTTCCGTCGCGCCATCGGCAAGAAGATTGCGGAACACAGGCACGACGCTGCCGCGCGATCCCAGAACATTGCCATAGCGCACCACGGCAAACCGTGTACCGACCGACCCCGCCATGTTGTTCCCTGCAACAAAGATCTTGTCGGACGCGAGCTTGCTGGCGCCATAGAGATTGATCGGGTTGGCCGCCTTGTCGGTGGAAAGCGCGACGACCTTTTTGACTCCCATGCGGATGGCAGCCTGGACAATGTTCTCCGCGCCCATGACGTTCGTGTGCACGCACTCGAACGGATTGTACTCGGCGGTCGTGATCTGCTTCAGCGCGGCCGCGTGGATCACGATATCCACATCCCGCATCGCGCTTTCAAGGCGACCGACGTCGCGCACATCGCCGATGAAGAATCGCATGCAGGTCTTCTGGCTGATGGCGGGATCCTGCTGCATCTCGAACTGCTTGAGTTCGTCGCGCGACAGCACCGCCAACCGCGCGGGCTCATAGCGCTCAAGCACCGTCTTGACGAACGCGCGACCAAAGGAGCCGGTCCCGCCGGTGACCAGGATGGAGGCGCCGTTCAGATCCGGCGTCGGCGTATCGAAACGTCGAGAGGTCATGGAGAAGGGCTGTTGGTGAGGAAAATCTGGGCTTTCGGCATGCTACCGCAGGCCGGGTGCACAGCATTTTTTGCCGCTTGGCGCCACCAGCCTGGCCACAATGTTCAGTTAATGAACGCCGCCGTCAAGTTCATTTCTTGAACACTATGAAAACTGGCCGATTTCGGCCACAAATCAATATGCTGCAGTGCAGCATTCACCTCAAAAGACCCCGTTGCAAGCGTCGTGCATAGGACCGGTGTTGGCCTGTCACAACGCACGGCCGATCGGGAAGGTTCGCCCGGAGTGAACGTAGTAGCTCTCCGGCTCCGTCGCGGCGGCGCGCCGGGCGATGTAGGCGACCCGGTTCTGCGCCAGACTGTACGATTGACGGGCATGACAGGACGACAAGGCGATCTCGTCGAAACCAACCATGGCGAGCCAGGCGCCGACCGCCTTGCGCGACGGCACATGGGTCACGTTCATGCTGAGGTGCGCGCGTGTCATCGCCGCCTTGGGCTGATCGTGCCAGATCTCGACGCAGTTCTGGCTGCGCAAGAGGCCGCGCCGCGCGGTCGCCGTCTCCATGACCAAGAGGCCGTCGGGCGCCAGCCAGTCGTAGAGCCGCGCCAGCATGCGAAGCTGCTCGGGGTTATGATAGAGGACGCCGGTACACCAGATGAGATCGAACGGCACGACGTCATCGAACATGGTGTCATACATGACATTCCCGACGCGGATCTCGACCTGGTCGGCGATGCCCTTGGCAGCCAGGTTCTTGTCCAGGTGCTCCGTCCACTGCGGCATTTCCGCCAGTGTCAGGCGATCGGGCACCAGGGTCAGCAAGCGCTTGGTGTCGTCGGCCTCCATCGGGCCGATCTCCAGCACGTTCGCGACGCGCCGCTCGCCAAGCCGCGCCTTCAGGTCTTCGAAGAGAAAGTGCCGGTAATCGCGCTTGTCGCCCTTCAGCCGGCGCATTGCACGCCGCGGCAGATCCAAGCTGCGCCACAAGATCATCACGTGCCGTCGTCCCCCACTGGCGATGCCGCGCTTCCAGATCCCCCCGCATGCCATGACGCAAGGGGGATGTCGAGCGATCCGATGACGCAGGGAAAGCAAACCCTATTCGTCGTCAGGCGTCGCGATGGTAAACAGACACAGCCGAAGTGTTTCCAGGGTATGCCATGGAGCATCCTGTCAGCCGGACCGGTGTCTGGTTTGTCGCGCCTATCCTGCTGATCGCCGTCGCCTTGCGGCTGATCGGCTTGGACTATGGCCTGCCGTTCCCCTTGATACCCGGCGAAATGGCCGGCGTTGTCGGGGTGCCGCCGGATAATGGCGTGCTTGTCGCCGGGCGTCTGTTGAGCCTGCTGCTTTCCACCGCGACGGTTTGGCTGGCCTGGCGCCTGGCCCTTGATCTGTTCGACAGCCCTGTCGCCGGCCTGGTCGCCGCCGCGTTGCTTGCCACGTCATGGTATGCGGCCTTGCTTGGCCACACCGCGCTTGGCTGGTCGGCGACGGGTTTCGCCTTATGGCTCGTGATCTGGCGCGCCCATCGCTGGCTTGGCAGGCCGACCGCGGCGGGCCTCATACCTTTGGTCCTGGCGCTGGTCGTCGCTCTCGTCATCGTGGTCTTCTGGCTGATGCCGTCCGTCAGCTTTGACCGCGGCATGGCCGCTGGTGGGCCCATGACGGTTGGCGACTATGTCGGCGCTGTGCTGCGCGCCGACCCGGTGTTGGCGGTTGCCGGTGTCGTCGGCGTGTTGTCGTTTGTCCTCACACGGCCGGTGACGGCCGCCTTGTTGGCCGCCGCTTTCGCCATCGGTCTCATCGTTGCCGCCTGGTGCTTGGGCGACGAAGCGGCCCTGGTTCCCCTGCTACCGCTGCTGGCGCTGGGCGCCGGCGGCGGCGCGGCAAGACTGGCGCGTTGGCTCGGCCGACGCCGCGCGCTCTCAAGACTTGTCGTGGGCCTGGCTGCCATCGCCCTGCTCTATCCGCTGGCCACCGCCGGGTGGATGGCGTGGCTCATGGCCCAGGACGACACCCGGCTTCAGGCGCGCGCATGGCTGCAGGAGCACCTGCCGCCCGACCTGCCGCTCGTCGTCGACATGGCGCCGGTCACGGTCGAGACGAACAATAGAGGCTTGGAGGATCAGGCAGCGCTCGCGCCCGGCGGCCTCAGCCATGCGCCGCCTGCCGACCATGGCGGCGTGGCCTACCGCACGGTCCACATCAACGATCTGCCGTCCGACATGGTGTCAGGCGATGCCGGGTTCCTGTTGTTCGACGAGCTCGTGAGCCATGGCTTCTTCACCTATGTGATCGCCGTCCGACCGGACCGCCAGGCGACCAACTTTCAGATCGCCGCGCTTGAATCGACCGTGCGCCTGGATGAGTTCGTGCCGTCGTTCGACTACCGCGCGCCGCTGGCGCCAGACTTCGCGTCGGGCCGACTGGCGACAGCGCCGGTTTGGTCGTTCTTTCTGCTGGAACGATTGGGGCCGCCGACATCGGTGGCCTTCGCCGCCTACGCGGCCAGCCAATAACAATCAGGCGGCGCCACGGTCGGCTGACGAGCTGCGCAACATATAGAGGTGCAGGACGTCCGGCATGATGATCCGATCGGCCGGGACGATTTCCTCAAGCTTGGCGAAAGCCTCCTCGCCGTTCTTGGCGACGGCCAGGACCCAACGGTCTGCCTCCGGCGGATCGGACGGGTCAATCGCCGGGACGCCACGCACGGTGTGACTGGTCCCAAGCGGATTGAAAACGCCGACAATCTCGACCGGCGTCGAAAGGCTGGAGAGGATACCGACCTCGACCAGTTCGTCGTCGCCGCACAGGATGACGCGGCAATGCCCGGCTTCGGCCAGATCGCCATAAAGACGGTCGAAGCTGCTCAAACCGCGGCGCAGCGCGCCGAACGAATCCGACAGGTACTGTGCGGTCAGCCGGCTCTTTTCGGCGAAACCCTGAGGCGTCAGGTAGTAACGATAGCGCCGGCGCGGCACCTGCTGGATCTTGACGAGCCCCTTGTGGACGCAGCGCTTGATGTAAGCGTTGACCATGCCCAGCGCGACGCCCAGCTCATCGGCCAGGTCGCGCTGCGACACGTTCTGGTCACCGTCGATACGATCCAGAATCTGGCGGATTGCCTCGTCTTCGCTTGCTTCGCGCCGGGTTGTCACCGCTTGCGGCCCATCCGTTTCATGGGCGAACCGGCACCACATCGCCGGTCCGTTTCACCACCTTGTTCATAAATCGAACACTGATGTCAAGTCGAACACGACGGGCATGCGGGAGAGTCCGGCGCCATCCGCGATGGCGTCAGGCGCGCTCCAATTGGTCCGCGCTGACGGTGACTTTGACCTCGCGCCCGAGCAGGCTGAGCATGATCGCGACCCGCTCGTTATCGCCCATGTCCAGGAAGATCCCTTCGAGATCGGCGAACGGTCCGTCGGCGATCCTGACGGCATCGCCGGCCTCCAGCGTCTCGGCCGGATTGATACGCACCAGCCCTTCCTGATCAACCCGGGCGCGGATTGCCTCGACGACCGCATCGGCCATCGGCGTCGGCTTTTCGGCGCCACCGACCAACGCTTGGATGCCGACGGTGCCGAGCACGCTGCGCCACCGCTCGGCATCCAGATCCAAGTGGACGAACAGATAGCGCGGGAACAGCGGGCGGCGCACCCAGTCGGTGCGGCGTGCGTGACGGCGCCGCTTGTTGAACTCCGGCAGCCACGCTTCGAACCCTTGATTGGTCAGATGGTCGAGCGCCCGGCGCTCGCTCTGTGCTTTGGTATGGGCGACGTACCAGCGTTTCATGGCTCAATCGCCGTTGGGCAATCGGTCTGCCCGTGCGGTCACGTCCAGATCGCTGGCGACCAAGTCGTGGATCTGCACCGCCCCGACCAGGGTGCCGTCGCTGTCGGAGCACAAAAGGAACGTATAGCGATAGGTCTCCATCAGCCGCAACGCGTCGCCCATCAGGGCATCGGCGTCGATGGCCGTCGGCTTGGACGTCATGATGGCCGCGGCGGTCTTGTTGTGAAAACCGTCGCGGTCGCGCGCCGCGTTGCGGATGTCGCCGTCGGAAATGACGCCGACCTCGTCCGCGCGCACGGCTTCGTCGCGTGACTTGTTGCTGACGACGCCGAAACCACGCCGGCCCAACGCGACCTTCTCCAGCACGTCAAAGATGGAGTCATCCGGACCCAACCACGCCAGCCGCTCAATCGGCGTCATCAGGTCGCGCACCTTCTTGAGTTTCTTCCCCAGCAGGCCGCCGGGGTGATAGCGGCGGAACTCATCGGCGGTGAAGCCGCGCAGGTTCAAGCTGGCGATCATCAAGGCGTCGCCGATTGAGAGTGTCGTCGTCGATGACGATGTCGGGGCTAGACGATGCAGGCCGGCTTCCTCGTCGACCAGCGTTTCAATGACCCAGTCGCTATAACCGGCAAGCGGACACTCCTTGACCGCCGTAATCAGTGCGATCTGGCAACCGAACTCCTTCAGCGCCGGTGCCAGGACCATCAACTCCTCCGTCGTGCCGGAGTGACTGAGCAGGATGGCAAGCGTCGCGTGGCTGGCCATGCCGAGATCGCCATGCAGCGCTTCCTGGGGATGCACGAAGACGGCGCGGTGGCCGACACCGGTCAACCCGGCCGCCAGCTTGTTGCCGATATGGCCCGACTTACCGACGCCGATAACGACGGTGAAACTGTCGTCGCGCGACAAAGCCTGGGCTGCCTGAACGAAGTCGTCGCCCAGCCCATCGGCCGCGCGGCCAAGGCAGGCCGCGGCCTCGCGCAAGACCTCGCGGCCAGCCTCCAACGGATGTCCCAGTTTTGCCGTCATGTCGCCGTCACCTTAGGCGACCGGCTGGAACTCACCAAACCCGGTGTCAGCGGCGCGATCGCCAGGCTTGCCATCAGGACGAATGTCGCCTGCCACCAGAACGCCCAGAACGAATAGCTGATCAGCGAGACAAGAAAGAAGATGGCGCACACCGCCAGAAGCGTGGCGCCCGGTGCACCATCGCGCCGTGTGGCGCGGATGCCACCGACAGCCAGAACGATCAGCGCAACAGACATTGCCGCGAAACCGACGACGCCCGTTTCAGCCAGCACCTCGATCGCCCAGTTATGGGGGTGCGAGGGAATGAACTCGACACCGGATCCAGGCACGATGTCGTTGGCGCCCGGAAGTTTGTCGATCACGTCGATGCCCCAGCCGAAGATCGGCGCTTCGGTAAAGCGCTGCAGAGAAGCATCCCAGATCGTCTGGCGGTGCGCGTCGACCAACCAGATCGGCAGGTCGAGCGCGGCCTCGATCTGGTTGTTCCGCTCGTTGGTCGCAAACGCAATGGCAATGCCGGCCGCCATGATCAGGGCAACCGCGCCGATCAACCAGGCACGGCCGATGCGCCAGACAAACCAGCAGGCGAAGATGCCGCCGCCGACGGCCGCGGCAACCAGTCCGGCGCGGCTCTCGAGCACGATGAGCAGCGCCAAGGCCAGAAACTGAAAGATGACCGCCGGTGCGCGCCAACGCGCATCCATGCGCCAGCCAGCCCACAAGACGACCGGCATCGCGCACGCGATCGCCGTGCCATAGGACTTCAACACGGACACCGCGAGGTTCGCTTGATCAAGGTTGGCGCCGTGACCGCGCAGCGAGAGCAGCGGATCCGGCCACATCAGCACCGTAACCAAACCCACCGCAGCACCGGCCAGCGCCGTCACGATCAGCGCCTTGAGCGCGAGGTCATGCAAGTGCGGCGCGCGGCGCAGCAGACTGACCAGCGCCACGGCCGCGACCAGAAGCGCGATCATGCGCGCCCAGATCTTGGCCGACAGCGCCACCTCCGGCGAGCCGATGACGCTGACCAGCCACAATGCGAAGGTGACGGCGACGGCCGTGCCCAGCGGCGTCTTGATCGCTGCCGTAACGTCGTAGACCAGGCGCGAACGGTCGCTTGTGACCACCAGGCCAATGATGGCAATGGCGATCGCCACGGCCATGCCCGCGCGGCCCAGGATCAGGATCGGCACCGATGCACCCAACGCCACCGCGGCCAGCGACGCCGCGTAACGCGACGCGGCCGAGCTGTTTTCGTCGACAATCTCCATCAAGACGCCTTGTTCACCGGTTCCGCGGCGTCGGCATATCACCGGCCAAGGCGCGCGGGCAACCGTTTGGACCGCACCGCCGCTCTCTCAAGCTCCCAAACAGGGCCATGCGGGCCGGTGCTGCCATCCGACGGCAAACTTCTCTATAACCCACCGCCATGTGGACGATTACCCTGCTCGCCGCGTTTCTGACCGGGTTTGCCACTTGGGCCATGACCCGCATGGTACTGGAGATGCTGCGCGAACGCGACATCATGGACCGGCCCAACGACCGGTCCAGCCATGGCGCGCCGGTACCACGAGGCGGCGGGCTCGCGATTGTCACGATCGCCCTGCCAAGCTGGTTCATCCTGTGCTGGTTCACCGGCACGCTGGCCCATATGTGGCCGGTGCTGGCCGGCGCGCTGGTCCTGGCCGCCATTTCCTGGTGGGACGACATCAAGGATCTGCCGGCGCTACCGCGATTTGGTGCGCAGATCCTGGCCGTGGCCTTCGTCCTCAGCCTGCTGCCGGAGAATGTGCTGCTGTTTGACGGCCTGGTCCCAATCTGGGTCGAACGGGCGCTCCTGGCGGTTGCCTGGATCTGGTTCATCAACCTCTACAACTTCATGGACGGCATTGACGGCATGACCGGCGCCGAGACGATCGCCATTGCCGGCGGCCTTGCCATCCTGATCCTCGACCATGTGTCGCGCCAGGGCGGTGACTGGAGCCAGGCGGCTCTGGCCGCGGTCCTGGCCGGTGGCGCGGCGGGTTTCCTGGTCCTGAACTGGCACCCCGCCAGGATCTTCCTGGGCGATGTCGGCAGCGTCACACTGGGGTTTCTGCTTGGTTTCCTGTTGATCTGGCAGGCCGCCGCCATGGGTCACTGGATGGCCGCCCTGTTGCTGCCGCTCTATTACTGGGGCGACGCGACGACGACGCTGGTCATGCGCATGGCGCGCGGCGGCAAGTTCTGGCGGCCGCATCGCGACCACGCCTATCAGGCCGCGATCATGGGCGGACGTGATCATGCCTGGGTCGTCAAGCGCGTCTCGCTCGTGAACATCCTGCTGGTCGCCTGCGCCTATGCGTCGCTCATGGGCGGCTGGCTGGCCTGGATCGCGCTGGTGGTCGGCATGGTCACGGTCGCCGGTTTCCTGTGGTATCTTCGCAGCCAGAACAGGGCGGAAACCGCATGAAACGGCGCTATCGGCCATCGCGTTCGCACATCACCATGGTGCATGACGTGGTGATGGCGGGGCTTTCCTTTGTCATCGCGCTTTACCTGCGCCTTGGCGACGACATGTTCGCCCAGACGCGGCCCTACCTGTTGGAGGGCGTGGTGGTGTTTGCTGCCATCGCGGGCCTGGTCTTTCTGCGCACCGGCGTTTACCGCGGCGTCTGGCGCTATGCGTCGCTGCCCGATCTCTATGCGCTCGCCAAGGCGGTGACGCTGACGATCCTGATCTTCCTGCCGATCCTTTTCCTGTTCAGCCGCGCCGAGGACTACCCGCGCTCGGCGCTGGTCATCAACTGGTTCGTCCTGCTGGCGCTGACCGGCGGCTCGCGGATGATTTATCGCATCGCCAAGGACGGCGGTCTTTCCAACGTC